>DATCTN010000030.1 GCA_036567965.1 Candidatus Kryptoniota bacterium | reverse complement strand
ATAGTGCAGTACTGGGCCTTGAGCCCGTTAATTATTAGGGGAACATCGTTCCCTAATCTAATTTGCGACGAGGAGGTTTTCCTGTATATCATCTAACTCACTTCTGCTTCACTTTCCACTTTCAATATGGGTCCTGTTAGCTGGCGTGCCGCTCATAGATAACCACCTCTTGCTGGTGGTAGCTGCGAATACTTTGGATTGGACTCCACGATGTTTTCAATCAACTGAATCAGCTCCCTCAACTTCACCGCCGCGCTGTCCTGACTTATTATGGCATCTGACCAGTACAGATGTTTAACCGTTGAATTATCCTTAACGTCGAAAATGTACGTCGCATTTGGAGTAACGTATCCCACAGTATCTTCCGTGGGCACAACGAAAGTGTCCGGATAACTAAAGAAACCGATTTCCGACATCTTGGCACTGATTAACTGTAGTTCACTATCGGAAAGAACGAAGGGGGCCGTGGTTGTGCCATCCATGACCAGATCCTTGGTGTAAGTGTTCTCGAAGGTATTCAGCACATTCCTTGCGTTGACTCCATAGCTGAACTTCAAATTGAAATTTCTAGGTTCTGGTGAAGTGCCCGAATCAGAACATGACATCACCAGCAAAGCGAGAACCGTGATTGACAATAACCATTTCATGATAGGCCCTCCTTTGTTAAACATCTGGCGGCATGCCAGCTAACGTGACGCCGGACAAAGTCGTGGCGCGCTCCTTCTTCATATAATATGCGCCGCATGAAGCCTGTCCGTCGCGCGCAAGCGTGCTTGCGGAAGGCGGGCGAGTACGATGATATATAATTCAGCCATAGGCTGATGCGCCTTCCGCCACAAGAACGGCGGACAGGCTGGCGCAAATCGAGCGTCATGATTGTCGCTGTTATGCGCTGGCGGGCGCATGTAATTTGTGGAATCAAATTCATAATGACTCCGGGATTAGCGAATGGGATCATTGCTCGAGTTGCCCTTTCTTCCATTCGTCTACCCGAAAGTTCCTTACTGTATCCTGGGTGATTGTAAAAACAAGATTCTTGACATGAGATGGGTCGATAAGATCATAATCAACCACAATCGTGTAAAATACCTCGTCAGGCTTGCTGACGATGTTGCTATCACTGGGGCCAAGCAGACTCACCAACTGGGAACTAGACAGGCCAATGAGTTTATGGTTGGAAAGCAGGTCATCAAGCATTCCATTTCTGTAAGGGTACTGATCCACATCTTCCTTTGACAACCATTTCTCTTTGTCATATCGCATACTACATCCGGAAATCCCAGAGACGAGCAAGATTGTCACCAAGCTCAAGAAAACTGTCTGACTATTGTTCATTGGTAGCCTTCAGAATTATGTGCGCCCGCTTGCGCATAACGTTTAGGCAAACCGTCGTTGCGAGCCGCCAGTATCGAACTGACTCTCAATTGCTCTGGCGGCGAGCAATGGAGCGAGCACTCTACATTTAGCCAAACTTGAACTTCCTTAGTCTATCCAGCGTGCGAGCGCCGGTTTGCCGTTTGTTATGTGCCGTTTGCACGTGTGGTCAGACTATTCCAAACGATTGATTGTTCAACGGCCCTTTCAGGCTGTCCTCATTGAAAGTCATGCATCTTCAAGAAAGCGCGTTCGGTTCTGTCCACTTCGGTGATTATTTGGAGAATAGGAGAAGGTGGACCTGTAATAGCGCTGCCTCTTCCCGCAAACAGGGACGACAGCACCGGCTCACCATGGATGTTGAACGCGTAAAATACCTCGATCGATGCAAATTTCTTGAAATCCACTTGACGTCTAAATGTGATCACGGCAACCCGAATTACGTTCGTATTACATGCCTTCGGGTCATAGATATCTTCTTGAACATTGACGAGCTGTGCGAATGAGATGCCAATCGTGCTCTTGGGCGCAAGCTCATCGGCGAGGCGGTAGTATCCGCTAGTGGCAATGCGAGTGATTACCTTGAATGGTTCGGGTCGTATCAAATACGTGATCGACAGTAACTGGATGTCTCTGACGGGGACGGAGGTTGTGCTGGAGATGAAGGCGCTATCAGAACGGAATCGTACCTCAATCGACGGCTCCATCGAGAGCATAACGGCATCACGCGTAGTGTCAATTGCTTTCGAATTCTGCCACACAATGTAGGAATTGACAAGCAGTGCAAGAAGAGCGATGAATCCAGCGAACCAAGCAGCCATGGTGGCAGGCCGGGTGCTGAACCACTCAATGATGTTGGAAGGTTTCACGTTTTTAACTCCGCTCGTGCAAATGGCACATAACTACTTGGCTAACGTATTCGTTAATCATGCTTATTCGGTTTGGTTAACGAACCGTTTAGTTTATTTGGTTTTTGTCTTCCAAAGCCTGAGGACTCGGCATTGCTTTTACCAACCTCAATAGGGCCGGACTGTTATAGCTTTGATATCGTATTCTTCCCGTTCCCTGATTGTTCCCACGTGCGCCTTACGCGCATCAGCCTCTGGCTGACCCACCCTGAGTGCTGCAAATCTAACCTGTCCATGATGCTAAGTCAAGCATTCCCAAACCCCAAGCCCCCCTCTGAGCCAATGCTTCCGCCTTCATAATCTCCAGAACGCTCGCCGCGTTAACGTTCCGGTCCGTGCTCGCGATGCTCTTTCCTACGCCTGAGAGGGCTTCTCTTTCCTTGATATGTACCAGTTATACGCGAGCATGATGATGGTCGCAACTATCCCGATCCCCGTTAACACGAGCCACATCATCGTCGGTTGGCCAATTACCTGAATCGTGCCTCCGGTGCGAACAAGAAGATCGGCAGTCATCTTGGTGTAGAGCCATCCGCCGAAAATTCCCCCGACAAACCACGCAATCGCGATTGGAAGAAATGCGAATCCCTGGAAAAGTGCCTCCTGCCCTTTCGGTGCGTGATCGGCTATGTATTCGTAGTACCGGGGCGCCATCGTCATCTCTCCAAACGACCAGACGACCATCGCGGCAATTATCGTCCACACAGTCGGATGAATTGCAATCACGACCCATGTTAAAGTGGATATCCCGAATCCCGCGACAATCGCCGTCACCGGAGGCATCTTCTTCGTCAGCCGGTTGACCACAACTTGCATTATGAAAATCGCCCAGGCGTCGACCGACTCGATGACTTCGAACGGCGCGTTCTTGGAAACGAAATCTGTAATGTAAAACGGCACGATTACAAACACCTGCCAGAACATTATCCAGTACAATGAAATGATGAGTAGAAAAACCATGAATCGTCCGTGCGTGACTACTCTCCCAAGATCTCCAATCTTTTGGAGAAGAGACGGCTGGTGAATCTCCTGCGCGGCCGGTGGATTGCGGTAGAATATCAATGTCCCGACGAACATCAACGCGCATGTCACTGCGGAGACTGTGTACACGGATTGTATGCCGATGCTCCGCCTGAAGAAGTAAGCGATCACCGGGCCTGTCGCGCCCCCTATGTTGACAAGCGTGTAGTAGATCGCGTAGCCGAGCGATTTGGTTTCCGGCGTCGTCGCGAGAGCAGTCGTACCGAGTACGGAAGGTTTTATGAATGATTCACCGATCGCGGTGAATATTAATACTACGATCAGAACCCAGAACAGCGGGAATGCATTGGTCACGAATGTCAGTCGCGGGGAACCGACAGAGCCGATGAGGTAATATCCGATCGCCATTACGAAGAATGCGAACGAGAAAGATTTCCTGAACCCGAATTTGTCTGCAAATGTACCGGCGAATATCGGCAGGAGGAATATGAACCCGCCGAATATCGACGCGAGTGTACCTGCGTCGACCTCGCTGAACTTCAGGTAATCCCTCAGGAATATGCTGAGGACGGCGGCCTGGGCGTAATAAGCGAGCCGTTCGAAGAGCTCAAGAATGTTTGCGACCCAGAATGACCTGTGAAATCCGCTGAAGAATGTTTTGATCTTTGATCCGTCGCTCATGATTGTTCCCTGTGCGAGTCTGGTTTGAGGCCGATCGATTTGGCGGGCTCGATTGTCATTTATGAATTCAAATATAATGAATGAGAAAGGTAGCGCAAAACATTCGACAGGTCGCTCCTAACGGAGCTTCAATTGGCTCTTTGTCTCTGTCTGTAGACAGGACGCGCCTGACGGCGCTAGGAAAGATGTTAAACCCGGCGATTCCACACGAGTCTTTATGATCCCCTTGCGAAAATGTCCCGCTCCGAAGGAGTCCTTTGGACCTTCGATAGTGTCCCGTTGGGACGCGAGATTCTCTCTCTTCTCCACGTGTGCTTTTACAGCGATTTTTTGTCAAGCGAGAGTCTTGACTCCAGACTAGAACCGTGACACTATACTCGCTCCTTGTCGCCTCGGTTGTTCCGGAGCTGAACTCCGGAACTGCACCATGTGCGCAGGTCATCTGTTGGACAACAGACACGTAACGAGGTGAATTCCCTCCATGTTGTCATTCTGAATGCCGATGCTCCCCTATCGGCATGAGAAATCTCGAATTGATAAATGCGGCAGTCTACTTGGAACAGAGAAGCTATCTGTCATTTGATACTTCCACTTTCCACAACCGGGGAGTCCTGTCTGTTTCGATGTATCTAAGTTTTCTCATGACGACTGCGGAGCGTCGGGAGTCGAACTCCGACCCCAGTGCGACAGTTCAACTGTCGCACAACAGAAAGCTTTATATCGTGCTTCCACTCAGGCGCGGCGGAACCCGATGGGATCGCAGCTCCTGGCAGCTGTAGCATTTGTGTGGCACCGCAGAGCGGCGCCACAAGGGCAAAACCAGTCAATATGTCATTCCGAGGAGTCTTGCTAGCATTGACCTGGGGACGACGAGGAATCTTCTTGAGTACTCCTCAATGATCCTTTTGCGAAGAGCAACAGAAGATTCCTCACTTCTTTCATCCGTTCGGAATGACAAAGGAAGAGGGATTCGTAATCGAGTGCTTACAATTAGTACGTGGCGACAATTCGAGGAACCGATCTTTGTTGGGCCATGCGTCGCTTCAATATTCTCCCTACCATAAAACCTCCACGAATATTAAATTGACACCAGGAATACAAATGAGCTACATCTAGAAATATGCCATACGTACCATTCCATTTCTTCAGGATCCTCCTGACCGCGTTGATGCTGGGCTCACAACTCATCGTTTACCGGTTTGCCGCGAAATATCTCACCGGTCTTGGCGTGAAGCGAGGATTTACGATCTTCATTCTCCCCTTGATATTTCTGATTATAAATATTCCATCGGTTTTCATTTATTACGAGCCGCAGTGGTTCATTTCCGGATTCGCGAGGACGTACGTGATGATGCCGTTCTACGCATATGAGACATTCAGTGTGGCGGTACTCCTCGCCTGGCTTATCGCGCTTCCGATCAGGTCAGCAGTCCGCCTGACGAGAACGCTCGTCGATAAATTGGCGCGCAAACCGCAAGGCGATCTCCCTTCCCAATCGAGAAGAATTTTTATCAAGAACACCGCTATCGGACTCGGCGCGTACACTATCGTCGGATCTCTTCACAGCATTTACACTCGCGAGGAATTCACGATCGAGAATGTCGCACTCCCGATCAAGAACCTTCCGGCTCAACTCCAGGACTTGAAGATCGCAATGATAAGCGATATTCATGCCGGACTGTACATGGTCGAAGACGACATGCTGAAGTACACGGAAGCGCTAAACGACCTCAACCCCGACATCATCTTCATCCCGGGGGATTTCGTGACGAGCAGGACGGATGAGATCTATCCTTTCGTGAAAGCGTTCAAGGGCTTGAAATCGAAAAATGGAATATACACCTGCCTCGGAAACCACGACTTCTTCGGAGATCCGGATGTCATCACGGACAAAGTGCGTGAGACAGGGATGGTGGTATTGAGGAACCAGACGGAAGAGCTTGAGCTGATCGGCGCGAAGGTCATGCTTTCCGGAGTAGACGACGGTCGTCACGCCAATTTCGCGAAAGTATCCTACGAGGCAACATCACTCGAGACTACAAGGATACTTCTCTGTCATAAGCCGTACTTCTTCGAGAACGCGGTAGCGGGCAAGTTCGACGTAATGCTGAGCGGTCACACTCATGGCGGACAGATAGTTCTATTCGACGCGCTGGGAATCAAAATTACACCTGCGGCGCTCGCCTCCAAATACATATCAGGGAGATACAAGATGGGCGATTCGACGATGTATGTCAGCCGCGGCATCGGGACAGTCGGCCTGCCGGTGCGCGTTAATTGTCCCCCTGAGATTACGGTTTTCAATCTTGTTAAGAAATCCTGATTGATGCGACTTCTCGCGCGGATTTACATTTTAGTCTCTGTCCTCTTCATAGTTTTATATGGTGTCCTTCCCGGGTTCTTCCGAGTTGAAGGCAACTTCATCGCATATTACGTAGCAGGAAAAAGTTTTCTTGCCGGCATCGACCCGACGCAATTGTACCGGTTTCCGGACTTTCAGATCATGGTCGCGAGGAGCGGACTCTCGGGCGGAATGTACTCGTTCACGTCATCGACACCGGCGTGGATACCGGTCTACGCTCTTATGGCTTTATCGTCGCCGCCGGTCGCGAAATTCCTTCTCACCGCACTCGGCGCCCTGCTGTTCGTGCCGCTCGTCCACATCGCAGCGAGCGTAGCGAAATCGTCTTTCAGGACAGCGTATATTGTATTCTTCAGCTCATCGTTCGCCCTCGCACTTAATTTCCGCGACGGTGAACCGTTCCTCATTCTGACATTCCTGCTGCTCCTCGCGTTCTTCGCTTTCGATATGAAAGCGGAGGCGGTCACCGGAATTATACTAGGTCTGATTTTTCCCTCCGAGACGCTCGCGTTCATTCCAGCATTAATGTTCCTGCTCGTCGCGAGGTGGAGAGTATTCGTTTACTTTGTCGTTGCAGCACTCATATCATCGGGAATTATTTTCGTAATAGTGGGACAGGATACTTCCATTTATTACCTCCAGCACGTATTGCCTTTTAACATAAATGGAAGAGTTTTCAATCCATACTCATCATTCCATCAAACCGCATGGTCATTTTTCCGCCGGCTGTTTCTTTTTAACGAGACGCTCAACCCGGGTCCATTCATCAGCTCAACTCCAGCATTCATCTTCTCGACATCATTTTTCAAGGCGTTCGTTGCAGTCCCGTCCGCTTACTTTTTCTATAAAGGAATCGAGAGAAACAGTCTTCGTGAAGCATTGATCGCGGCGTCATTCCCGATAATTTTCCTTTCACCGACCGGATCGTCAGTACAAATGGTGCTCCTCGCACCGGCGGTTGTTTGTCTCGCGCAGACCGCGCTCGATGAGGGCAAACGAAAAACCGCAGTTTCATTTATCGCGACCTATGCCGCCATCTGCGTTCCCCTGTTCACATTCTTCGAAGATTACCTGCACCTTTATTCCACAATCACCAGCTACGAGAGATTCATCTTGCTGGTCGTCCTTTATCTGGTGTATCTGGTATTTCAGTCGAGGCTTGTTCCGCGAGAGTCGTGGACAGTGCGTGGAGCGATCACAGGGGGATTGATAGCGGCCGTAGCGCTCACTTTGTATTTCGGCGACCACTCCGTTCAAATGTCTGCTGCACCTCCGATTGTGCCGGCGATGGATGCTAAGTTGCGTGAAAGGCCTTCGTTTTCTCCGGCCGCTGGGAGAACCTCCATAACTGCAATTACATATGATTCGGATGGAAGGACATTTTCACCATCAGATGGATCCAGAGATCCGAAGTATGGTGATTGTTTTTCATATGCAGCAGACAGGTTTGGTAAGGTTTCGGGATTCGGGACAATCGATGACGGCAAGACATTCTGCGGATTCAATTCTCAGGGAAAATTGACCGAGTTCGAAGGCACAAGTCCGATGATCAGCATCGACGGAGACAGGGGCGCATTCGTCAGGAACGGTAGTCTTTATGCGATTGAGATCGAAGGCCGGCGAGTGTCAATAACCGATACTGTCTCATTTCTTCCGTTCCGACTATCATGCGGCGCGTTCAACAGCAGCATCGACGATGAGTTAGTGCTTGTGGTCGATTCACTGAACGGCCAGTCCTCCATCGTCACGTACAATTTGAGGAGCCGGCGGGAATCCGTCCAGCACTTGAACTTTCCGGTGTCGCACATTTGTGCAGACGAAGATACGTTTTATGTAAGTGAAGAGGTCGAAGACACAACTGACATCTGGACAATACCTTCGATCAGCGGATTGCATTCAACAGAACCAAGGAAGCTCTTCTCGTTGCGCGGGGATATAATTGATCTGGCGGTAATCAATCATTCGATCTATTTTTCTTCTGATTTTGGAAGAGGGTTGAACTGGCCGACGGTGTACAGATATGTGGGAGCCGGCGCGGGTACCGAAGTTCGAATGCATTGATTTTTCCAGGTTCCTCTGCTTTGAGGTGGAACCCTGTCGCTGTTACGTTCACTCGTGAAGCGGCGGAACGAGGGAAAACAATCAATCTGTCATTCCGAGGAGTCGTGCGAGCATCGACCTTGTGACGACGGGGAATCTTCTCAAATACTCCTCAATGATGCTTTCCTAGAGTCCTGTAAAAGATTCCTCCACTCACTCATCCGTCCGATTACTCGGACAGATTCGTTCGGTCGGAATGACACTGCAAAACACCCCCTGTCATTTCGATGAGTCGGACAAGCAATGGGTAAGTGACGACGAGAAATCTTCCAGAGTACTCCTCAATGATACTTTTGTAGAGTCATGCAAAAGATTCCTCCACTCGTTCATCCGTGCGAATTACTCGCGCGAACTCATTCACCCGGTATGACGAGAAGTAGGCTCTTGGTTGTTTCGCAGTTGAACTCCATCGGAGCGCGACAGCTCATTCGTTGCACAACGGAACTCGTCCTGGCTAGAGTGACAGCTGAAGAGCAAAGAGCGGAGCTCACAGAATTAGGACCGCAGCGGTACACAAACTCAAGGGCTAGCAGTGGGCTACTTTCAAAGTGAAGTGACATTGACAAATTCTCTCACTGTCATTCCCGCATGTTTCTAGCGGGAATCCATTTCTCAAGATGGAGGCACCTCTCGACTTCACAGGATTCTCGCAAACTGAACGGTGGATTCCCGCGTTCGCGGGAATGACAGAGGAGGAGGCGGCCACCTACTGGACTTTTAACATAAGGGAATGACATTTGTGTTTTTTTTGAACGCCGTAGAATACTCAACGATGGGACATTTCAGTAGCGTAAAAATAGCCGACTACTCAAGGGCTGAAATCCTTGATTTTCTACGGGGGCGCTGGTATATTTTTTTGCATGCCGAAAAAATCCAGTACGCCTGTATCCGAGCTTATCGCGATTGCAAACGAAGCGAAGGAAAACTCGGAGGCAAAGTTCTCACATTTTCGGGTCGGGGCGGCAATCGAGGCGGAGGGCGGAACAATCTACCCTGCTTTCAATATCGAATCGAGTAGTTACGGCTTATCCATGTGCGCCGAACGGATCGCGGTGTGGAATGCTATCAACGCCGGCGAATCTAAATTCACCAGAATTGCCATCGTCTCGGACGCGAAGGATTTCTGCACTCCATGCGGAGCATGCCGACAGGTTTTGTTCGAACTGGCAGGGGACGTTGAAGTCTTGATGACGAACAAGAAGGGCGAGATAAGAAAAACGAAATTGTCGACTCTCTTGCCTGATGCATTCACATCTAACACGCTTTTCAATACGGGAGAAGACCAAGTTGGGCGAGGAGATTAGCATACACTATGCTCCGCGGGACACCGGCTGGATCGAGGTGATCTGTGGATGCATGTTCAGCGGAAAGACTGAGGAGCTGATACGCCGACTGAGGCGCGCCGAAATCGCAAGACAGAATGTGGCGATATTCAAACCCCGAATCGATAAGCGCTACAGTGACGACCATATTGTATCCCACAGCGATGACCGGCTGAAATCGATTGTCGTCGATTCGGCACTAGATGTCCCTTTCCTCGCGAAAGACGCGCAAGTGATCGGAATCGATGAAGGGCAGTTTTTCGGGATGGAGCTCGTTCAGGTGTGCGAATCTCTTGCATCCGCGGGAAAAAGAGTAATCGTCGCGGGGCTTGACCAGGACTTCCGCGGCAAGCCTTTCGAACCGATTCCCCAACTTCTCTCTGTCGCCGAGTATATCACAAAAACTCTCGCCATCTGCGTCATATGTGGCAACCCCGCCGACAGGACGCAGCGCAAAACTCAGCAGGGCGAACGCGTGTTGGTGGGTGCGAAGGATATTTATGAAGCGAGATGCAGAAAGTGTTTCGTGGTTCCGGAGTAGGATGGGGAGAAAAGGCAAAGAAGTTACTAAGGGACGGAGGCACAAAGGTAACAAAGGGACAAAGCGGATGAAGAAGGAGGCGTTTGCAAATGAAAGTTGAAACGGAGAGGAAATCTATTAAGACCTATAGGGATCTGATTGTCTGGCAGAAATCGATTTCATTCGTTACCGACATTTATAAAATGACGAAATGTTTTCCAAAAGATGAACAGTTTGGTCTTATCTCTCAAATGCGACGCTGTTCTGTTTCGGTACCGAGCAATATTGCAGAAGGTTACGGGCGCAGATCCACCGGCGACTATGTTCGGTTTCTCAGGATTGCAATGGGCTCTACGTTTGAAATACAAACTCAGCTCCAGATTGCGTCGAACCTGAATTATCTGGGTCAATGCGAGTTCGACGTGATTCATGAAAAGAGTCGAGAGCTTGAACGAATGCTAAGTGCTCTTTTGAGTAAACTTAATTGATAAAGAGTACTTGCCATAATTTGCTTTTCGCCTTTGTTGCCTCTGTACCTGTGTGCCTGTACTACCCTCGCACCTCATTCCCCATCCAATGGAGTAGAGAGAATGACTAAATTGACCTTTATCATGATGGCACTTTTCACTCCCGCTCTTCTTCTTCAATCCTGTGGCAAAGGGCAACCCAGCGCAACGCCTAACAGCGAAGTCGGCCTCGTTTTCGATGTAGGCGGTAGAGGTGACAAGTCGTTCAACGACGCGGCGTATCTCGGGTTGCAGACCGCAAAAGACAGTCTCGGCGTCCAGTATCAGTATATCGAGCCGAGCGGCGGTTCAGACCGTGAGTCCGCACTTCGTCAACTGGCGAGTCAGAAAAGTATCGGACTCATATTTGGAGTCGGATTCATATTTACCGACGACATCACGAACGTTGCGAAAGATTTTCTCGATAAGAAATTTGCATGCATCGATTATTCTTATGATCCGACGAAGACGCTTCCTCCCAATCTGATCGCGATAGAGTTCCGCGAGGAAGAAGGATCGTTCCTTGTCGGCGCGCTCGCCGGACTTATCACGAAGACGAATACTGTCGGGTTTGTAGGAGGGATGGAATCGCCGCTGATTAAGAAATTTCAGGCAGGTTACGAAGCCGGCGTAAAGTATGTGAACCCCCGTGCAAAGACAATCGTCGGATATGCCGGAGTCACGGGCGACGCGTTTAAGAATCCCGCCAAGGGTAAAGAGCTTGCCCTCAGCCAGTATTCCCAGGGCGCTGACATTATCTATCATGCTTCCGGAGTGACAGGTCTCGGTGTCTTTGTAGCGGCAAAGGATATGAAAAAGTTCGCGATCGGCGTCGATATGGACCAGTGGAAAGAAGCGCCGGGGTATGTCCTTACAAGCATGGTAAAGAAAGGCAACATAGCCGTATTCGACATCATCAAGGAATGGAAGCAGGGCAAGTTTGACGGAGGTAGGGCTGACGTTTTCGGACTGGCTGACGACGGGATCGGTTTCGTGTACGATGAGAACAACAAGCCGCTCATTCCGCAGAGCGTTTACGACAAGGTCGAATCGCTCAGACAGGACATCATAAACGGAAAAATAAAAGTGCCGATTGAGTAGATCAGCCTGCAGCAATTAGTTTTTTAGCTTTTAGCCAATAGCCACTACTAATAGCTAACCGCTGATAGCTGATTGCTGACTGCTGACTGCTGATTTCTGATTGCTAGTCATCCCAATGCCCTACGCCATAGAACTACTCGACATCACGAAGCGCTTCGCGCGCACGGTCGCCAACGACGACGTTACGCTGAGAGTCGTCGCGGGTTCGATACATGCTCTTGTCGGAGAAAACGGAGCGGGCAAGACCACGCTGATGGAAACTCTATACGGCTTGTACCAGCCCGACTCCGGCAGCATCATGGTGCACGGGAAGAAGGTGGTGATCAGATCGCCTCACGATTCCATAAAGCTCGGGATCGGAATGGTCCACCAGCACTTCATGCTCGTTCCGACTCTGACGGTTCTTGAGAACATCGTACTCGGTATGGAGACAACGCGGCATTTACTCATGGACCTGAAGAAATCGGCTTCCAAGGTCGAAGCAATTGCCGAAAAATTTTCACTGCATGTTCCGCTCGATGAAAGAGTCGAGCATGTCGGTGTCGGAGTCCAGCAAAGAGTGGAAATACTTAAGGCGATCTATCGCAAGGCGGAAGTGCTCATACTTGACGAACCGACTGCTGTCCTGACGCCGCAGGAGTCTACCCAGCTATTCAAGATCCTTCGTGGATTAAGAGATGAGGGGAAAACGATCATTCTCATCACGCACAAGCTCAATGAAGTGATGGAAATAAGCGACCGCATTTCGGTAATGAGGAAAGGAAGGATGGTTGGCGAGCTCGAGACAGCAAGAACTAACCCGCAGGAAATCGCGCAGTTAATGGTGGGCAGGCCAGTTCTACTTCGGGTGGAGAAAGGCGCGGCTAAGAAATCAAAGCCGGCACTCCAGGTGAGGAATCTGAGCTTCGTCGACCGGCGCGGCGTATCCGTTCTTTCGGACGTTTCTTTCGAGGTTGCATCGGGAGAGATCCTCGGCATCGCCGGCGTCGAAGGGAACGGCCAATCGCAGCTCATCGAATGTATCGCGGGACTAAGCAAGCCCGCGACAGGTTCTATAATGCTTGACGGGACGGAGATTTCATCTCATACAGTGCGTGAAGTATTCGAAAATGGAATCGCTCATGTTCCCGAAGACCGGATAAAACGAGGACTCGTCATCGACATGTCGATCTGCGAAAATCTGATTCTCGGATTACATAATCGGCCGCAGTTCGGTGGACCTTTTTCTCTCGACCGGGCGAAGATAAAAGAAAACGCCAGAAACTTGATCGAAAGATACGACATCCGGCCGCCCGACCCCGAGGTTCACACGCGCGGACTTTCAGGAGGAAACCAGCAGAAAGTGATAATCGCGCGCGAGCTTTCACGGAACGCGAAGGTA
Organism: Candidatus Kryptoniota bacterium; assembly: GCA_036567965.1. Lineage (NCBI taxonomy): Bacteria > Pseudomonadati > Candidatus Kryptoniota > Candidatus Kryptoniota bacterium. The sequence continues at coordinate 282,608 of DATCTN010000030.1, read as the reverse complement.
ATCATCGCCAGTCAACCGACGCGCGGAGTCGACATCGGTGGTATCGAATTCATTCACAGAACTCTGATCGCCTCGCGAGACGCGGGAATTGCAATACTCCTCGTGTCGGCAGATCTCAACGAGATACTCGGTTTGTCGGATAGAATAGCCGTCATGTACGGCGGGAAGATCACAAGGATATTCCCTGACAATAAAGTTCAGGAGAGCGAGCTTGGATTATATATGACTGGATCGAAAGGCAATGACGAAAAGATCCCTGCTTGAACATCCGCTCACTCAGAATTTTTTGATTCCGCTGCTGGCGGTTATACTCTCATTCGCGGTCGGCGCAATTTTCATCGTCGGTGTCGGCAAGAATCCGATCGAAGTGTATTCCGTTCTCTTCTCTCAAACTCTCGGAAGTTCGTACGGAATCGGTCAGCTCCTCTTCAAGACGACACCTCTCATCTTCGCGGGACTTTCGGTCGCGGTCTGTTTCAAGGCAGGACTCTTCAATATCGGAGCGGAAGGACAACTTCAGATGGGAGCGTTCCTGACTGCATTAGTCGGGATGAAAACATTCGGAGTGCCCGCCGTCCTTGAAGTTCCCCTGCTCATCCTTGCGGGTCTGGTCGGCGGCGGAGTTTGGGGATTCATACCGGGTTATCTGAAGGCAAAAGCAGGGGCACACGAAGTCATCAATACGATCATGCTTAACTTCATAGCGGCCGCTCTCGTGAGTTATTTCGTGACGAACGTGTACAACGTCCCGGCAACCGTTCACACACCGCCGATATCTCCCGCGGGAACCCTTCCACGATTCGATAAATTCTTGACCGGCTTCGAGGGATCGCCTGTAAACTTTTCAATAATAATTGCTCTGCTGGCCGCGGTTTTCGTGTCCTATTATGTCAACAGGACAAGAAAAGGTTATGAGCTCCGGGTCGTCGGCTTGAATCCGAAAGCCGCGGAGTACGGCGGGATCAGTGTCTCCAGGAATATTATCCTCAGCATGACGATTGGCGGCGCGATCGCCGGACTTGTCGGCACAAATTTCGTCATGGGATATAAATACTATTACGAAGAAGGATTTTCAAGCGGGATCGGGTTTATGGGGATTGCGGTTGCGCTTCTCGGACTTAACAATCCTTACGGTGTTATTCTCGCCGCACTTCTCTTTGGCATGCTCGACTATGGCGGGCTCGTTATAAACACGATGGTCCCGAAGGAGCTTGTCAGCATCCTGCAGGCAATCGTAATCATATTCGTAATATCGTCCAACAAGATCTTCCGGAATACTCTCGTCGATATCCTGAAGAAGCGCAAGATTGCGCCGACTGAATGAAAGATGAAGAGTTTTAGATTTTGAATTCTAAAATATGAATTACGGTACATCGGTCTTTGATTCGAAAATCAGATTAAGGATTCACAACTGTAGCTCATGATAAGCCAGATTCTTTCACTCGCGTTTCTCGCCCAGACGGTGAGGATCACTGTACCTTATGCGCTCGCGTCGCTCGGCGGAGTTTACAGCGAGCGAGGCGGAGTGACGAACATCGCGCTTGAAGGAATTATGCTTAACGGCGCCTTCAGTGCTACCGTTGGGACTTATTATACAGGCAGCCCTCTTTTCGGGATCGCCTGCGGACTGGCCGGAGGCCTTCTCACCTCCCTGCTCCATGCGATAATCTCGATCAACATCAAGGCAGACCAAATAATATCCGGAGTTGCCATCAACTTGTTCGCGGTCGGTATCACGAAGTTCGTGCTCCAAATAATTTTTCACAGCTCGAGCAATTCGGACAGGATCGCGGGCCTTCCCGTCATTTCTCTTCCTTTCGGCAGCGCCTCACCCGAGATCTCCGGGCTTTTCGGAAATCCGCTTGTGATATTTACGATACTCGCCGTGATTGCCAGCCACTTTATAATCTTCAGATCAAGATTCGGCTTGCGGCTCAGATCGGTCGGAGAAAATCCTGAAGCGGCAGACACAGTCGGGATAAGCGTACCACGTTACAGGTACTACGGCGTCATGATAAGCGGTCTGCTGGCAGGATTATCGGGGGCATGGCTTGCATTCGACCAGCGTTCGTTTACAGACGGCATGTCTGCGGGGCGCGGATTCATAGCTCTCGCGGCGATGATCGTGGGAAAGTGGAACCCGCTCGGTGCGGCAGCCGCCTGCCTCCTTTTCGGATTTGCCGAGAGTCTGCAGATCCAGCTTCAAGGCGCGGGCCTCCCGACACAATTCATACAAATGATCCCTTACGTGGCCACCATCGTTGTCCTCGCGGGATTTATCGGAAAAGCAGTTGCACCCGCGGCCGATGGCATTCCGTATGAAAAGGAGAAGTAATGGAACTTCCCTTCTCGCAACAGGCAGATTTCATAGGTGAGCACTTCTTCAGGCGAGACCCGGTCAGCCGGACAAGAATTTTTGACATCGCCGTCGTCCTCGGGAGCGGACTGGGCGGCTTCACGAATCACCTCGAAAAGAAGTTCGCACTGAGTACCGCGCACATTCCCGGCTACCCGGCCTCCAGCGTACCAGGACACAGGGGTGAAATCGTGAGTGCGTATCTTGGGAGACGAAGGATTCTTGTTTTCAGCGGGCGCGTTCACTATTACGAGACAGTGTCGACGATCGACGCGTCTGTCACGGCGATCGTGTCTCATCTGCTCGGAATAAAGAGAATTATCCTGACAAATGCCGCCGGAATACTCAAAACCACTTTTTCACCCGGCAGCCTTATGTTGATCGACGATCAGATAAACCTTACGTCGGGAAGCGTCCTTGCTGATCTTCAGGTACCGGTAACCAACTTGAATCCGGTTTACGATCGGAGACTTATTCAAATTGCTTCGAAGGCGTCGCTAGAAACGGGCGTCCCGCTTGAACGGGGTACGTACATCGGGTTGACCGGACCGACGTACGAAACCGAGGCTGAGGTGAAGTTCTACAGGCAAATCGGCGGCGATGCTATCGGGATGTCGACCATTCACGAGGCTATGTTCGCGAGATACGCAGGAATGGAAGTAATGGGGATAAGCTGCCTGACCAATTATAGTACCGGCATCAGGCCGCAAAAACTCTTGCATAAGGAAGTGACGGACATCGGCAGAAGGGTCGACAAGAATTTTTCACGTCTCCTCATGTCGATCATCGCGCAACTCTAGAATCTCAAGCCGCTGGTTATTTCAAATCGGAGGTCTGCTTCCCGTCATAATATCTGTCAGCGTGCGACAGCGAGTACACATAGTTTGCCAGGTTCCACCTGTCGTGATCGCTGAGAATCTGGGAGAAGGAGGGCATCGGAGTACCGTTTATGCCGGTGCTGAGAACCAGGTATATTTTTTCAGGAGTCCTCGCGACTTTCAGGTCCCACGGATTAGTGAGGTTTGTCGGCTCGATATGGTTTCCCTCGTCATCCGTGACTGTGGGTGCCGATGGCCCGTCTCCTTCTCCGGCTGCGCCGTGACAGGCCCAGCAATGCATAGTGAGATACACCTGCCGCCCCTCCTCGATGCTTGAATAGGTGTATGGGACCGGCTCCGTTACTTCTACTGTGTCGAGAGGATACTGGCTCGAGTCGCTGAACATCGGTGAAAGTGATTTCAAATACTGTACGACTGAATACTGGTCGGTCACGCTCATCTGGTTGAACGAAGGCATCGCGGTGTGGTAGATACCTGAATTAATGATCCTCAGGAGATCGTAGTCTGTGGGAAGCTGTCCGGAAGCGGTACTCCGAAATTTATAGATACCCTTATTGAAATCACGCGGTTTCGTCCGGAGTGAGACCGACACGGGGCCATTCCCGTCGCCGTCATTGCCGTGGCACGGCGCGCATGCTTCATGGTACACTTCTTTTCCCCGTTCGACGCTTGCCACGCCGGAAGCGCTGCCGCTCGACGAACAGGCATAGAAGGCCGCCGCCAGGACAAAGGCCGCAACTGCCGCTACTACCTTTCTCTCAATGTGGTTCATCATGTCTCATCCTCCTTAGAATCCGACCATCGTGCCGAGCGTCAGCTGAGTCGACTTGATATCAGTCGCAGCAGACGGCGTCTTGTCGTCGAGCAGACTCACTTCCAGATACGCGCCAACATTGGCGGCAAAATGGTATCTCAGACCGCCGGTATATTGGTTTTGCTTCTCAGTAGTCTCTTTGACACTTGTGAAGTCATACCTCCCGTAAATGAAAAACTTCTCGGGAACGATCAACACGTTCAAGCCTGTGAATCCTCCCGTGAAAGTCTGTTTCAATCCAGCTACGTTGTCGTCTGACCCTGAGGCATATTCAAACGACAGATCAAATCTCTTTGTCCAGGGGTCGTTGATTTCGACGGCCACGCCCGCCCTGCTCAGTTTGTTCGAAGTGCTGTCGATAAGCATTTGCTTCCCGCCGTAATAGAAGACGCCGAGCCGGAACGGAGCATTATCGACATATGCAGTCTGTTCAAGCATCAGGAATGCTGCCTCGTTGTCCTTGAGTGAAATGTCACCCGAGGTTCCGTTGCTTATAGCCGCCTCATATCTTAAACCGTCGACAAGCTGCGGGAAAAATCCGTAGACAGACGCCGCCCATTGAGGCTCCGATAGGAGCAGCGACCCCTGGAGCGGCGTCACCGGCTCGTAATCGTATATCAGGTAGTCAGCCGACTCGACCAGAGATGTATTGTCGGGAAAAGTATTGAAAAGCCTGTATCTGCCGAACCTGAAGTTGAGATTGCTTTCCCCATCCGGCCCGAGAAGATTGTTGAACATGATACTCATAGTCTCGATCGAAGGAGAGAACTGGCCCGGTCCGCTTATACCGATCGGAGCAGCGAGAAAATAACTCAGGTGTTTCGCTATCGTTCCTGCGGTAAACAGATCAAGACCACTCGGCTCAAATGCCAGCTTGTCAGAAGTTGTCTCGGTCGTGCCGACAGTCGTCACCTGGTGCGCATAAACGAATGAAGGATAAAAGACGAACGAAAGCGACAGGGGTTCTTGTGCCCATATGGGTTCCGACTCGTCTGTGCCAGGAAGCTGGTATCCGTTTATCTGGAAACGTCTTCCAAAGTCGTTGAGGACCGGCGGGGCTGAATGACATCTGAAACAACTTACATGGTACTTCCTTGCGAATAGAGGGATCGCATCGGACTTTCCCGGCAGGACGGACAAGAATGCGATCGCACTTAGCGCATTGATCAGAAGACTCGTGTATGGACGTTTCATCTTCACTCCGGCTTTTTCTTGATTCGGCGACTACTCGCTATTTACCCACTGTCGCCGTGTACCGCTTAACTCTTATTTCAAAGAAAAATCTGCAGTCGCGGTCTTTCCCGCTACTACCGTAACATCTTGCGTGACCTCCACAGGTTCGGAGAATTCGGGCTTCCCCGCTGAAATCTTGGTGTCCCACCCTTCATGCCACATTGTAATCTTGTATTTGCCCGGAGGAACGTTGGGTATCGTGAATTTTCCGGATGTGTCTGTTATGGCTGCATAGCCGTCACCACCAACGTAGACATAACAGTTCATCCACGGGTGGACATCGCATTCGAGCAGGTACATGCCCGGCTTCTTGACGCGCTGAACTACCTTCATTCCCTTCACGGGCTCTGCAATATTAAACGCAGATGCATGATTCTCTGCGAAATAAACGTGAACGTTATGGAACAGCGGATCGCTGTTGGCTACTGTGAACTTGTCCCCATGATCGACAAGAAGAAGATGAGGAGCGTATTCACAGTCCGATTGGTCGACGACATATTTGGAAGGAGACACAGTTTCCTTCTTCCCGGCAAGACCCTCGATGTGGATCAAGGCATATTGGACTCCGCTGTCGCTTCCCACGATGAGCCTGTCGAGCGACTTGTCTCCGCCGCAGACGTCAATGTTGTATGTTACTTTGTAAGGTTTCATCTCCGGCAAAGTGCCTGTGAACTTCACTGTGCCTGAGATCGAACCGGATTGGCCAAAGGTCAAGTCATTCCCTAATAAAAGAAAGAACAACGCAATGACAAATCGGATAGTTTTCATTTTTCCTCTCCTCCTGTACTAATATCATCTCGTCCGGCAGACGAAATCAATCTGTCGGCTCATCGTTTGGCCTTAGATCTTAGCCTTTGTCGTATCCTTGCCCGCAGCTTGCGGATGTGATTTCAGATAAACGCCCATAATATATTCCGCGACCGCCTTGACTTCGGCCGGCTTCAAGCCCTGGTTCGGCATGGGCGGATATCCCGCCACAACCTGGCGCGGGTTCATGATAAAATCTTCGAGTGAATCCATCTTCCCAACAAAATTCGGAAGAGTCTGGTTGTACGGTGGTCCGACAAGCCTGATATCGAATCTATGACATGCGCTGCAGCGGCCGCTATAAATGTCTTCCCCGCTAACTACTGGTGCTGCCGTCTCAGGATTCAGCTCCGCCAGCATCGTCTCATATCTCTGACCAAGCACCTGATCATGATTCCTTGTAGCGTAACTGAGAGCTATTTCGTCTTTGGCTGCCCAGATGACCACCATCAATATGACTCCCACGAATATGTAATGGCCGACGTTGACATCCGACTCTTTGATCATAGAATAAAAAAGATGGAGCAGGATGAAGGCTAACAGCAGCGATACTCCGGCCAGCCCGAAAGTTGCAGACGATATGCCTGTCTGCGGGAGACTCCGGATGTCGAAGAAAATCAGAACCGGCTCCAGCGCAACGGCAACAAGCCCGACAGGAAGCACCAACCTTTTCACGAAAGATCTGTACTCTTCGTCCGCCGAAATCGCTATCCCTTTCTCCCATTTGAAGAAGAAGAAAAGGACCGAAGCGCTTGCAATCAGGAGGGCGGATACGAGATAGTTAAGGAGACTCACAAATGTTCCGCCCGACAAAAGGATCGTCACGAATTCCGACGATGCCCACCCCGACGGATGAAATGCATATCGAACTGAGCCGACGAATATCCATGTAGCGATCCATAATAGTATTGCCGCCCTCCGGCCCGCCCTCATGCGTGCGGAGGCCGCCTTCCGCCCAAACGCCTCGAAGTCGTCCGCTACATTGCTGTCAATTTCGTTCCTGTGAGAACCTGCTAATTTTCCGTAGGCGTTGTAGATGGAGTCCAGGTGAAAAGACTTCTTGTAAGAAACCAAGAAGTAAAACCCCGTAAAATAAAATACTGCCGCCGCTGTCAGGAAGAGCGGGATCCCGATATCAGTTCCGGAAAAGAGCTGGGTGTACGCCAGAATAATTGTGATGAGTGGAATTACTGCGAGTGAGATCACTACTCCCGGCCCTGGAGCAGCCAGGTCGGCGAGATCGCGTGCGAATCTCGAAAACGTTCCATGCCCCTTCCTTCGCCCGTATGAATCGAGAACGGCCGAAGCAGTCGATGCGATTAGTGCTATACTCGAATACGTGACGATCAAGATCGAAACGACGACGAGAAGGTATCGAAGAAGTGCCAGATGTTCTGTTGATTCTGGAATGACGAGTCGCGAAAGAAAATTCATTTAGACCGAACCTCCGCCATTATATGAACCTCAAAACTTTGTCGATCATTACGATCAGTGTCACAGCGAGGACATAAATATTAATTTTAAGGAATGCCGTCTTGTCGATCCGTTTGTCTCCCTTTCCGGGAACGATTTGATACGTTCCCTTAACAAGCCAGGCACCAAGAGAAGCGAGAGCAAGTGCGACAACCGGACCTCCGGTCAACCCTGAGATGACGAACGCGGCGGAGGACGCCACGAGAACGATGATCGAGGCGAATGTGAGGATCCCAAATGCAGATTTGCTCAGGTACTTGCCGATCACCGGGAAGCCTGCGCGCTCGTAATCGGTCTGGTAAATATCCATGAGGAGCCAGAAATGAGGAATCTGCCAGACAAAGAAGAAGCTCGCAACAGAGAGGAGTCTGCCGTCGACGACATTTCCTCCAGCCGCCGCCCAGCCGGCGATCACCGGAAGAGACCCGACAAGAGAACCGGGGATGACCGCGAAGGCGGTCACTTTTTTCAGAGGCGTGTATATGGCGTTGTACCAGAGAAACGCCATGAGCGAAAAGCCAAGAGCGGGGAGGTTTGAAGTCGCGTACACAAGCGCGCTCCCCGAAACCGCGAGCACAATAGTTAGCCAGAGAGCCACCGAAGGTCTGACGGTTCCAGCGGGCAGAGGACGCCTGCTCGTGCGGTGCATTAGAGAGTCCGTGTGTCTTTCCTGGTAGTGGTTCAATACGGCCGAACCACACGACAGGATAAAAATTCCGAGCACCGGCAGGATGAACGAGAGCGAAAAACTGCTCGAAGCCAGAATGTATCCGAACATCGCCGACATTCCGACGAAAAAAGTGATCCTGATTTTTATCAGCTCAAGAAACGCATCGACAAGCTCGCGCAGTCTTCCTGAACTTAAGAGCGAATTGGCAACGATAGTTCTCGTATTGTAATCACGCTCGATCGTATCTGCGATCGCTCGCTGATTGGGTTCTGCCACGCTCATCGCCTACTTACCTGCCGCTGCATTTACGACAGGAGTTTGAGGTACGCCCTTTATTATCCATTTGTCAAACTGGCCCGCAGGCATCACGACCATTTTCGTGGCCATTAATGCGTGGTTGAGCCCGCAGTACATGCTGCATGTGATCTCGTATGTCCCGGTCTCCTCGGGATACAACACCATTTCCCTGACCCGTCCCGGGAGGACATCTTGTTTCTCACGAAAAGCAGGTATATAAAATCCATGGATGACGTCGAGGGAAGTCATGAGGAACTTGACCGGACGACCTTGAGGGAGATAAAGTGTATCGGAGGTCTTCCCGTTTTCATACTGGAAACTCCAGTTCCACTGTCTCGCGATGACTTTCACCGGCATGGCGTTACTCGGGACTATCAGCGTCTGCAGATACCCCTCCCAACCGAAATAGAACATCACCATGACCAGTCCGATCGGAACGACAGTCCAGATTACTTCGAGTGGTACATTCTCTCGGATGTTTACGGCGCGTGGGTGTCGCTTCTTGTTGTACTTGTACGCGAAATAAAGCATTACGCCCACGACGAGTACCAGGAGTATCACGTCCGTCACCACGATAAACTTCATGATATCGTCTACAGCGAGGGCGTGGTGTTGTGCATCCGGAAGCATTAGGGCCTCACCTCCTGAAAAACATATCAGAAAACGTGAGAGAGAAAATCACAATCAAGGTGAATCCGGCAATGGCAAGAAATACTTTGAATATCTTCTCCTCAAATTTTATATGCATAAAAATATTCACCACAAGTGAGGCTTTCGATAAAGCGATCAGAAGTGCCACGACGACAGTGAATGCGGCGAGATTTATTCCTGAGACGACCGCCGTCGTAGCGGTAAGCGCGATGAGGGCGAGCCACACGAGAATGTATGTTCCATAATTAATTGGTTCAGAATGCTTCTTGGTTTCGTGAGATTCCATTCACAATCCTCAGTTGATCAAATAGAAAAGTGGGAAAAGGAAAATCCAGATGATATCGACAAGGTGCCAGTATAATCCTGCGTTCTCGAGTTTAATGAAATCGTTGCTGGTGATCTTGTTCCTGAGCAGGAATACAAGCATGAAGCTCAGCACTATCATCCCGGCGATTACATGAAGTCCGTGAAGACCCGTCATCGTGTAGTAGAGACCGAAAAAGAGAATCTCGCCGTTACTCCTGCTCAACAGAACCGGCGACGCGGGATAGATGCCCTTCGCAATTTCGGATGTCCACTCGAAATATTTTACGATCAGAAACACGAAGCCAAGGAGAATGGTCGATGACAGGAATCCTGCCGACAGCCATTTCTTCCCGCGCTGAATAGCGGCAATCGAGAGGACCATGGTTAAACTGCTGGTGAGAAGCACCATTGTGTTCAGCGTGCCGAGCAGAGTGTGAGTTTCGAGTCCTGCTTTGTGAAAATCTGCCGAGTGGAGATATCGGTAGACGGAATATACGAGGAACAGCCCCGCGAAAAGGAGCAGCTCTGTCAGGAGGAAGAGCCACATCCCCATTTTTGCGCCTTCGATATCTTTATGATGCGCCTCGTGAGCGACGGCAGGGTGAATCGATTCACTAAGCTGGCTCAATTGTCCGCCTCCGGATGATAATAGGGTTCATGTGTAATCACCGGAATATGCTCGAAGTTTTCAGTCGGCGGCGGCGACGGGATCGTCCACTCGAGAGTTGTACCACCCCATGGGTTATCGCCGCATCTCTCTCCGCGGAAGATCCCGTGGATGAGATTCACGAACATGAGTATCAGTCCGGTGACGAGTATCCACGAGCCGACGACCGAAATCCGCTGCCATGTTTCGTACTGGATGAGATATGTAAAATATCTCCGCGGCATTCCCTCGTAACCGAGAACCAGCATCGGGAAATAGAGCATATTGAATCCAACGAACAGGATCCCGAGAGCCCAGTTCGCGATCTTCCTGCTGTACATCCTGCCAAACATTTTCGGGAGCCAGTAATGCAACGCGCCGAAAAAGATGAACACGCCGCCGCCGAAGATTATATAATGGAAATGCCCGACGACAAAATAAGTGGCGGTTACGTGCTGGTCCGTTGCGAGCGAGCCGAGCACGAGCCCGGTCAATCCTCCGATCGAAAAGAGGAACACGAACGCCATCGTATAGAGAAAGGGCGGCTGCAGATCGATCGAACCCTTGTACATCGTCGCGACCCAGTTAAATACTTTGATCCCGCTGGGAATCGCGACCAGAAAGGTAAGAAGCGAGAAGACGAAATCGGCGGTTGTCGTCATACCTGCAATGAACATGTGGTGGCCCCATACGAGATAACCTATAAAGGCTATCGCGAGACTCGACATCGCGACCATCTTGTATCCGAAAATCGTTCTGTGAGAAAATGTCGCGATTATTTCAGAGACGACACCCATCGGCGGAAGGATCATTATGTATACCGCCGGGTGAGAGTATATCCAGAACATATGCTGGTACAGTACCGGATCTCCGCCTTTTGAGGGGTCGAATATTCCGACGCCAAAAATCCTTTCGACAATAATGAGCAGGAGAGTGATAGCCAGAACCGGAGTCGCTATCACCTGGATCCAGGCTGTGGCATACAATGCCCAGACAAACAGCGGCATCTTGAAGAACGTCATTCCCGGAGCTCGCAGCCGGTGGATCGTTGTCAGGAAATTCATCCCGGTCAGTATCGACGAGAATCCAAGAATGAACACACCAAATACCGCCATTGTGACATCGGTGCCGGTTCGCACACTGTATGGAATGTAAAATGTCCAGCCTGTATCGGGAAGACCGTGCTGAAATAGTGAAAGGAGAATTACAATGGCGCCTGTTACATACAGGTACCACGATAAAAGATTCAACCTCGGAAAAGCAACATCTCTCGCGCCGATCTGGAGGGGAAGGAAGAAGTTTCCAAGCGTGGCAGGTATCCCGGGGATCACGAACAGGAATATCATGATCACGCCATGGAGAGTGAAGAGGGCGTTGTAATCCTGCGCGTCGAAAAGTTTACCACCCGGCTGAAGCATCTCGAGTCTCATCAGGACTCCGAGGATCACGCCGACGCTGAAGAATGTGAAGAGTGAAATCAGATAGAGAATTCCAATTCGCTTATGATCTGTGGAAAAAATCCAGGCGGCGATTCCCTTTCTCTTCCCCTCGTTCCTAAGATATCCTTCCGCAACGTCCTGAGGGCGTAATGCTACATCTGCCATTAACTTAACACCTTGGTCCTTCCAACTTTCTTTTTTGATTTCAGGAAGATGATAAACCCTGCCAGAAACACGAGGGTGCTCACTCCGACTATCTGCATTATGTTGAAAACGAGCTGGTTGCTCTGCGGATCGTGACTGAAGCAAACGGCCAGGACACTGCTTATGATCTTCTCTGGCGTGCCCGCGTTCGCTTCCATCAGTGCCATCTTTAAGTCTACAGGCGTGAACGTGGTTCCCTGGATATACCTGATGAGTTTGCCTTCCTTGTCCACCACGATCAGTGCTGTGGGATGCGTGAACTTCAAGTGCTCATCCCGCTTGAAGTAGAACCCCAGAGCGTTTGTCAACGTGTGAATCGTAGCGCTGTCGCCAGTAAGAAATCTCCAATCGCTTGAAGGAAAAGATCTCTTCATGAGTCCCCAGTATTGTTCCTTCTTAGCGGAAGCGACGTCCGGTTTATCATCCGGATCGAAACTGATTGTTGCGACTCGGTAGTCCTTTCCGGGTTCAGCGTTTACCCTGTCGAGGACATCCGCCAGCCCTGCGAGCACATTGTCGCAAATCCCGGGACATGTGTAGTATGCCATGTCGATGATGAGCGGTTTTCCATCAGCGATCTGACGGAGAGTTATTGCCTGGCCGCGCTCGTCAGTAAATGAGAGATTAAGCGGAATTGTCTCCCCGAGTTTCTCATCGATCCCAACTTCAGTATGCTTGGGCGGCACCTCGGCAAATACCGACATGCCGTTGAAAAGTATCGTGAGGACCACGACAGCAGAAAGTTGGGGAATGGTTCCGGACTTAACCTTTCGCATCTTGACTTCCAGAAAGATTTTGATTTGAAAAAAGGGCTTTGAGATAATTGTAGAGAATCTGCATCTGCTGTGTATTAAGTTGTGCAACCTTCGGATCGAATCCATTCTGTACCGCATCTTGTGTAACTATGTTAACAAAATCAGACTGACTTTTGCTCCAGAACCCGGAGCCGGCCAGCATGTCGAGGGCTCGTCGTTTGTCAGCTACAACTCCATTGAATATCTTGCTGCCGTCGTCAGCCGGATGTACAGAGACGTACGCCATTACAGCGGTCGCAGTCCGAACCTGTGGGATCGCACTTTCTTCGATTTGCCTCACGGCGTCGTTTACGGTTATGTGAATAGCCGGAGCCTGAACCTTTTCGAGGTGGTAAGTCTTGTTCATAGCTTCGAGCTGCTCAGGCGTATCTTTCGGAAATTCTCCGAAGGAAGATCTGATATAATCGATGATTGCGAGCCGGTCGCTTGCGGGAAGGCTTCCCGCAAAGGAAACCATCGCACTTCCCGGAATACCCTCCGAAACGGTTTTGAACATCTGCGAGAGAAGTCGTCCGTTTTTCCACCCGGTGCTCGACTGGAAATCACGCGGCTTGGGATTTAAAGATGCAGACGCCGGACCATCCCCCTTTCCACCGAGTCCATGGCAAGGCGAGCAATCGACCTTGAATAGTTGTCCGCCCTTATCAAGCTGGGGCTTGGATGGTTGGAGGAGAGTGGACAAGTCGATCTTGGTACCCGAGCTTGCTGGACCGGGAGGCATGCTGTCGATGGGCGCGTTGTATAATGAATCGACGGCGATATCGGGCGAAATAGAATTACGGTTCACCATATTTTCACGGTGGATGTACAGCATCCCGAGCGCCGTCAACACGCTCAAGAAGTAAACATAGAAAAGAGGTGAGAGCCAAACTTTCCTAACAAAGACTGACTGCCTCTCGCGCTCGGCTTCATGTTCCCTGTTCTCGATGCTCACTCTGGTTCTTCCTTTTTCATCATCGATCCATTATCAATTTCGTATTTGCTGCTGACCATTTGACCTGCTGTCCTGCTTTCTCAAATATGAAACTCCAGCCCCCTCTTCAGCTTCGGATCGCCCACCGGAACGAGGTTATTCTTCCGTCCTTTCAGTCCGAAAACAGTGAGAATTATTCCAACCGAAAGGACCGGGAAAGCAATTTCACTCCAACCGAAGGTCGCCGAAGAGGTATTGTATACAGGCATTACCATCCAGTAAATGTCGATTGCGTGCGCGACGAGAAGCCAGATGGACATGAACACAAGCCGCTTCGGATTCATCTTTGAATCGCGCGTAATGAGCGCGAAGAACGGCACTATGAATTGGAACAATACAAGCACGATGGATACAATCGCCCAGCTGCCGTGGATTCTCGGTATGAACCACAACGTCTCTTCCCTCAGATTCCCGTACCATTGCAGCATGAACTGGCTGAAACCTATATACGCCCAAAAATTTAAGAACGCAAATAGAAGCGCGCCCAGGTTGTAATAATGATCGGGAGTCAGCTTAACCGGAAAATTATTTTTTTCATTTAACAAAACGATAAGGAGAGTTGCAAACGCCATCGATGCGACCGCGGAGCCCGCAAAGAGATAGACTCCAAAAATTGTCGAGAACCAATCAGGTACAAGGCTCATCAACCAGTCGATAGCAAAAACCGTGATCGTCAACGCAAAGATCGGCATGAAAGCGGCAGACAGCCTGATATTCTTGGTTGTCAGGTTCTGGTCCCGGGATTTGTCCTGTAGTTTTGAGTTGCGTATTACCAGAAAGTAAAACAGAAGCCAGACCGCAAAAACGATGACAGCTCGAACGACAAAAAACGGGACGTTAAGATAAGGAGCCCTGAGAAGCATCGACGGATCACTTTTGAACGCTCCTCGGTGGGCCCACTCGAAGACAGTCCCGATATTGAATAGAAGCGGGAGTGCAAGGAAAATCAAGTAAGGTATCACGCCCGCCAGGAATTCAAATGGTCTCCTCATCGGGGTACTCCAGATTGCCGAGCTCACATACTCCACTCCAACCCAGAAAAAAGCGCCGATTCCAATCGTCGTCACGTAGGTCAATGTCATAATCAATCCGAAGAACGCGTGTTTCAGGTTTGAGACAAACGAGACGACAGTCAGAACGATGCCGACGAACAATAGAACCTGACCGATTTTCGAATAAGATGCGGGAACCCTGACGGGATTTTGAGAAGAAGATCGATCTGAAATATTCATTTCGTGCTCGCTCCCTCCGCATGATTTGCCTTTTGAAGGGCGCGGATGTACCAGATTATCGCCCAGCGCTCGTCTCTCGGGATCTGTCTCGAGTATGCTGGCATCACTCCCTGGTAGCCATTCGTTATGACTTCATAAAAAAGTCCGTCAGGAGCAAGCCTTAGACTATCGGATTGCAGACTCGGCGGATTTGGGAACTGGCCTTGAAGGCGGCTGTCACCCTCGGCGAAATAACCGTGACATGGACTGCAATACGTGTTGAAGTCTCTTTGTCCCACTTCCATCACATGCGAGGTCGGAAGAATAGGATTCTTTATATATTTCCCTGCGGAGACGAGATCATTGGTAAACTCATACGGCATCTGGTTCCTCGCCACGGTGCCATCAACCGGCGGCCTCATTCCGAAACCGTCCTGGTAGAAAGCGCTCCGCGTTTCAGGATTGACTTTTTCCTGGTCGTTGAGCGAGCTCCACGGCCGCATGAGGAGCATCTTATTAAGTCCGAAATATGCTGCGCCGGAAGAGGCGATGGCCACGATTATGATTGCCGCTATGAACTTCGGATCGAGGACAGCTTCCTTGAGGGAAATTGTCTTCACATCATAAAACGCAATTTCAACTTTCAGAGCGCCGAGGCTTTCGAGGAGTGCCCGGGTTTTCCTCTCGTCGAATTTCGGATCGGCAGCCTCGATGCAGACGCCAAAACTGTCGTCTGAGACGCGTTTCAGAAACTCCGTATCTTGCAGTGGGTGACTGTTGCGCGGCAATCCGAGCCAGATCGCAAGCAAAGCAATCACTGTCGACACGGCGCTGAATAAAACTCCCATCTCGAACATGAGCGGCACGTAAGACGGCCACGCAAAATACGGTTTCCCTCCCACCCAGAGAGGATAATCGACTGAATTTGTCCACCAGGTGAAAAGTAGAAGTGATACGACACCAATCATTGACAGGACGAACGTCACCACGCCGATTCGGGACGGTTTCAATTTCATCGCATTGTCAAGTCCATGAATCGGGTACGGGGTGTACGTATCGAACTTCTTGTACCCTTCACCCGCAACCGCTTTCGACGCGGCAAGCACTTTACCGGGCTCGTTGAAGAGTGCGGTTATGCCGTATAATTTCCTCTCACTCATGTCCGGCACCGTTATGTTGTGCGGCGGGATGAGCCGATTCTGTGACACCTTTTATTTCAGACATGGAGATTACAGGAAGAGTTCGTGAGAAAAGCAAAACGAGCGTGAAGAACAATCCGAAACTACCGATTAGAATCCCGAAGTCAAAAATCGTCGGCGTGTAAATGTGCCATGACGAAGGAAGGAAGTCTCTATAAAGGGACGTCACGATGATTATATATCTCTCGAGCCACATGCCGACATTGATAAGGAGCGAGATCACGAAGAGGACGGGGACCGACCTTCTCACTTTCTTGAACCAGAAAAGCTGTGGGATAAAAACATTGCAGGCCATCGTCACCCAGAAACCAACCGCGTAATGCCCCGTCGCGCGTGCGATAACGAGATACCAGTCCACCGGGTCGCCGCTGTACCAAGCGATAAACGGCTCAAGCAGATACGCATAAGCAACCATCATGCTTGTGAGCAATGTGACTTTCGCCATCTTGTCGAGGTGATCTTTGGTTATGATATGCTCGAGGTCGAATACTTTTCGGACAATTATCAAAACAGTCATTACCATTCCGAATCCAGAAAAGATTGCTCCGGCGACAAAGTACGGCGGGAAAATAGTCGTGTGCCATCCCGGCAATATCGAGACGGCAAAATCGAAACTCACGATGCTGTGTACAGAGAGGACGAGCGGCGTGGCGAGTCCGGCAAGAATCACGTACACTTTCTCGTAATGCTGCCAATGCCTGTTCGAAAATCTCCAGCCGAGACTCAGTATCGAATAAATCGTCTTCTTTATCTTGCTCGCGGTCCTATCGCGCATCGTCGCGAGATCAGGTATCAATCCGACGTACCAGAACATCAACGACACTGTGAAGTAAGTGGAAACGGCGAACACGTCCCAGACGAGCGGCGAATTGAAATTTATCCAGACTCCGTGCTGATTGGGATAAGGGAACACGAAAGGCATGTACCACGGACGTCCCAGGTGAATGACCGGGAAGATTCCTGCGCACATGACGGCAAAGATCGTCATCGCTTCCGCGGTTCGCGCGATTGCGGTCCGCCATCTTTGTCTGAACAAGAACAGGATCGCCGATATCAGTGTACCAGCATGTCCTATTCCGATCCAGAACACGAAATTTGTTATGTCGAAAGCCCATCCTACCGGAATGTTATTCCCCCACATTCCTATGCCGTAATAGAATGTGTAGGCAAGCGCAACTCCGCCCGTCAGGAGCATCGACAAAGTAACCGCAAGCGCGGCGTAAAACTTTTTCGACGGCCGTTTCTCCATGGGTCTTGCGACGGAATCATCCAGCTGGGCGAGAGTTGGATTCCCTTCTACAAGCGGCGGCGATTTAGTGTAGTCGACTACATCCAAGATTGGTCTCCGGTCAGATATTCTTGAGCTTTGCCAGGTAGGTGACGTTGGGCTTGGTGTCCAGCTGTTCGAGAACATAATAACCCAGCGGATGTTCGCGCATCTTGGCTACTTCGGAGGACTTGTCGTTAGCATCACCGAACACGATCGCATCAGCGGGACATGCTTCCTGGCATGCTGTGATGACGTCACTTCCCTTGAACGTGCGCCCGTCCTGCAGGGCTTCCTGGCGTCCCTCGACGATCCGCTGAACACAGAAAGTGCATTTCTCCATGACACCGCGCGTGCGGACGGTGACTTCAGGATTACTCACCAAAGGCGCGGGCTCCATTTCAAAGTAGCCGCCCTCATAATGTTTTCTGAAATTAAAAAAGTTGAATCGCCTGACCTTGTACGGACAGTTGTTGGAGCAATACCGTGTGCCCACGCACCTGTTGTAAACCATCATGTTCAGACCGTCGGGACTGTGAGTGGTCGCGCCAACTGGACAGACGTTCTCACAGGGAGCGTCGTCGCATTGCTGGCAAAGCATCGGCTGCAAACTAATCTTCGGAATAACCGGGTCACCCGAGTAGTAGCGGTCTATCCTGAGCCATTGCATCTCGCGACTCACTGCCACCTGGTCCTTGCCGACGACAGGAATATTGTTTTCGACGTTACATGAAATAACACAAGCGCTGCATCCGGTGCACTTGTTCAAGTCGATGGACATCGCCCACTTGATATCGTTGTAATTGAAATTCTTGTATATCGTTGTCGGTTTCGCCTCTTCGCGCTCTTTACGGATGAAGCCCGGATCCTTCTCAAATTCCTCGACAGTGCCTTCGCGGATAATGCCGCGGCTCGATTGCATCTCTCGCGTCATCGGCTCTTCAATGAAATTGTGCTCCATCGTCGTGATAAGAGGATAACTTTCACCGGACTTGGTGATCTTTGCCCCGGTGTATATCCACGGACTGAAGGAAGCGACAAAACTCACCAGCTCGAGTGCATTCACCCCGACGTCAGAACCGACAGTCCCCGCCTTCTTCCTCCCGTAACCAAGTTCAACAGCAATCAATTTGTCGGCCATCCCCGGCTGGACGAAGACTGGGAGTTTAACTTCGCGTCCGTCAACCAGCACCTCAATCAAATCATTATAGTCGACACCGAGCTGCTTCGCACTCGTCGGTGAAATCGCGGCATAATTGTCCCAGACAACTTTGGTCACAGGATGAGGAAGCTCCTGCAGCCAACCGTTATTCGCAAATCGTCCGTCACCGAGCAGGTAGCTTTCCGCCAGGACCACGGAGTACCCGTTATCGTTTGGCGCGGCTTTAAGAGAGGTGAACGATTCAGTTTTGAAAGTACCAGTCGGTTGCGGCCTGTCAATGTCAACACTTACACCATCGTGAAGCGCGCTGTACCAGAAAGTCTTGAAATCAACGGCGAGTTTCAGCGAAGGATATATCTTCTTCTCCCATGAGTTCATCAGATAGTCGTGGTAAATTGCGTCCCGGTACGTTGCGCTGTTTCCGGAAATCCATGTAAGCAACACGGCTTCTTTTTGTCGCGACTGGAACAACGGATATATCACAGGTTGCTGAAGACTACGGAACCCTGTCCTCGTTTTGAAATCGTTCCATGACTCAAGATCGTGTGTTGTAGGGAGGACCCAATCACTGACTGCTGAAGATTCATTCTCGGCCTGAGCCATTGTAACAACAGCGGGGACTTTGCCCAGGGCGGTAGAATATCCAAGGTCTTGCGGAAAATGAAAAACAGGATTCGTTTCATAATGGATAACTGCTCCAACGTTTCCGTCATTCATTTTGGAAACGAGCCCCTTTAGCTCGTCGGGGGTCGAATAACGTCCTACCGTGACGCGAGATTGATCCGTTCTATAGAGCGAAGTACTTCCAAGAACCTCATTCAGCAAATTGACCGCCACATGGACGGGTTCGGGAAGCCGGTCACCGGCATAAACGATGGAGGTGCTCCTGTATTTAGTCATGTAGCCGACAATACTATCGAGTGTGCTACCGTCAATCCCGTTTTCTGCCGCAAAGGCATTGATTGAATGTCCTTGAAGTGCGCCGACGATATTCTTGTCCAAAGCGAATCTTGAAATCTGTTTTTGAACGACAAATTCATTCAGCAGGGCGAGCACAAATTCGTATTGTAGTGCGGGCTTGAGTCGAAGGCGAATATCCGCATTCATCCCGGTGATGCTCATGCCTGATTCGGCCGACACGAGGCGACTGAAGTTTGGAAGGTCCCCTTTGTTCCTGGTTGAAGCAAACAATCTCGTCTGCTCGATTGTATGCCCTTCGTTGCCGAGAATGTCGGCCTCGAGTGTGAGGATTAATTTTGCCTTGTCCCAGGCTATCAATGGAAAGTCACCTGAGTTGTACGATCTTAGCCAGGCCACCTGCCGGTTTACGTCGTTGAAGAGCTCGTACGAGTAGAGTTTCGTGGTGCGATATTTATCGACGAACTGGTCGAGGATGTCTTTGCCGCTCGGTGACAAAAATGTATGGGCAATGATAGCTATTTCTTTTCCCGCCGACGAAGCGTTTCTCAAAGCATGAATTATCTCTTCGTCAGCAGACGTCCATGACAATGTCGAAAATGATCCGCCGGATTTCTTCTGAGGATCCTTGATCCTCTCAGGATCGTAAAGATTGAGGATGGAGGCCTGACCGCGGGCACAAATCTTTCCCTTGTTAACCGGATGCTCATCGTTCCCATTGATCTTGATCGGGCGGCCTTCCCTGGTCTTGACAAGTATGCCGCACGCGTTCTTGCAGCCTGTGCATGTGGACGCGTAGTAATTGGCAACGCCCGGGATGACTCCTACGGGTTCTTTGTTGTATGGAATCACTTCTCCCTTGTTCTCGTACGATGAGCAGCTTGCCGCCGCGAATGAAGCGGAAGCAGTGAGAAGCGCGAGGAACTTTCGGCGGGAAATATCAGAGAGTCCCGACAACTTGAAATCGTCCGTCACTCCGGCCATGAATTCATTCGCTTTTGCCTCGACGGTCGCGGGATCGTTATGAAATTCCCTGAGACTCTTCCAGTAGAATTGACCTTTCACGGGACCATATTTCTGCGAGTCAGCCATTTAGATTACCTTCTTGTTCCGTTTCACAGCCAATTCATTTATAGCAACTCGTGATTTTGCACCATGAACTCTTGAGGATCTTCGCGAAATTATTTTGAACGGAAGCGAGTTCATTATAATCAGCCCGAGCGTGCCCAGGCCCATGATGCCGAGGATCTTCCTCCTCCGGCGGCCGTCAGCTAATTTCACATTTTCGAATTTTATCATTTTTATTCGCTTCCTATCTATGACACGCGGCGCAGTACGTCGGTCCCGGCTTGACGTTCCGAATATACGAGAGACGAGTGGCCGCATTCCTGTGGCAGTCGAGGCACGCAGACATGACAAATGAAGATACTTGTTTAACAATATCCATATCCTGGACATTGCCGTGACAATCCTGACACCTGATTCCCGTGTTGACGTGAAAGCTGTGGCTAAAATAAACATAATCGGGAAGTTTGTGGACACGCTGCCAGGGAATCGGCTTATTCTCTTCGTAATACTTCGTGAGCTTGACGATTTCCGGGCGGGTCTTCATGGCAATGGTGTGGCAATTCATGCAAGTACTCGGCGGAGGAACGACTGCAATTCTTGACCGATAGACGCCGATGTGGCAGTAGGCGCAATCGATCTTCATTGTTCCTGCATGAAGCTTGTGTGAGAAAGCTATCGGTTGTATAGGCGCATAACCGATACCTTCCCTCGCCGGCCGGGATACGAAATATGTCACGGTCAAAGAGAGAAGCGCGACAAAGACAAGAACCGGAACACGAACCCGGAGCGTGTATTCGAGTAGTGTTCTGTTCATCTAGAAATGCTCACCGGGGAATTGATTACGTACACAATCGGGACAAATTTCAATCGACAGGATAAAGGCCAACGGCGTGAAGCATGATGGCACAGAACTTTCAACTCTGCTCCATAATGGTGAGACATGAAACTAGTATAATATGATGCCATCGCCGTGAAGAGAACTCTCCGCGGGTGATCATCCGAAATTAAACGATTAAAATAGGTTGAGTGATAATATCAGAATACCTTACAACTCTGGTGCTGCTCAACTGCAGTCCTCTCTAAGAACCTCAGCGAAAAATATATATCAGTCATTCATATCTTTCAATACCCCCCGGCGAAAAAAGTTCCTCATTCGGGAGGTGTATGAAAAAATTTAGCGAAGCTTAAGCAGGACCTGGTCCTTTTCGACGGCCATCCCTTCTCTGACCGCGACGCTCTCGACAAATGCGTCCCGCGGAGCTCTGATCTCATTTTCCATCTTCATCGCTTCGAGGATCACCATGGGAGTTCCTCTGGCCACTTTCTCTCCCTCCCTGACGCTGACCCTTACCACCATACCGGGCATCGGGGCTTTCAAATCGGCAGACAATCCTGCATCTGCTTCCGCCGGCCGCAGAGTCCTGAGAAGCAAAGCGCGGTCAGTCAACGCCCTAAAGGAGCTCCTGGTGCCTTGTAAATAGAATTCCGTTGTCCCGGCTTCAGTCGAGTACAACACCTCTCTGATTGAGTCGCCGAGTTTGATTATCATCTTCCCATCGCGGTCGGCCACGATCTGGTAACCTGTAACTTTGCTGTTGATCACCACCGTTCCGTTCTCCGAGAGGAAACGGATGATTTCGTCGCCAATCAGAATTCCAGGCATCAGGAATCGAACCTCCCATCCAGCCATGTCGATCTCTTTGTGACGGTTCCACCTTGGCGTCCGGTTTCGTCGGGATTGCGAGAGAGTTCAGACGCGGCCAGGATCGCCGCGACTTCAAGGCCGTTTCTCTTTCCGCCTGCCATCTGTGCGCCTCGTCCGTTCCACGATTCTTCGACAAAGTGAGTCGAATAGTCACCGCGAATGAAGGCGTCGCTCTCCATCACGAACTTACAGAACGGAATTGTCGTCTCAACTCCCAGGATTACAAACTCACTCAGCGCACGAATCATTTTCCGAATCGCCAAATCTCTCGTGGTATCCAACACGACCAGCTTGGCGATCATGGGATCATAAAAGACAGATATTTCGCTTCCCGTCTCCACGCCTGAGTCTACTCTGACCCAGTTACCGAAAGGCGGACGCACGAGTTTCAACTTACCTGTGACCGGAAGAAAATCATTATAAACGTCTTCGGCGTAGATACGGCATTCGATGGCGTGTCCCTTTCGTTTCACGTCGACCTGCCGGAGATCAACTGCGCGTCCTTCGGCAATATTGATTTGCTCCCTGACGAGGTCCAGGCCGACTGTCATCTCCGTGACAGCATGTTCGACCTGCAGTCTTGTATTCATCTCGAGAAAATAGAATTTACCATCCCCGCCCATTATGAACTCCACAGTGCCGGCGTTCACATAGCCACAAGCTTTTGCAGCATTTACCGCCGCGCTCCCCATTTCTTCCCTCAATTTATCGTCGAGCAGAACCGACGGAGTTTCTTCGATAACTTTCTGATGCCGACGCTGTATCGAACACTCTCTTTCGAAAAGGTGAATGACATTTCCCGACCCGTCTGCGAGAATCTGGAATTCGATGTGCCGCGGATTCGAAACATATTTCTCGATGAAAACTCTACCATCTCCAAATGCCGAAAGCGCCTCCGATTGTGCCCCCCTGAGACTTGAATCGAGCTGACCCCGTTCGGACACGAGTCTCATTCCCTTTCCACCACCGCCCGCGGCCGCTTTGATGATGAGCGGATATCCGATCTGCGACGCGACCTTCACGGCAGCCTGCACATCAGCAACGGGATCTGATGTGCCCGGCACAATCGGGACGCCGCTCTGCGCGACGAGCTTTCTCGCTTCTGTCTTGTCACCCATAGATCTTATTGCCGCATGACCCGGTCCTATGAACACGATTCCGGCCCGTTCAACAGCGAGCGCGAACTCCTCATTCTCCGAAAGGAATCCGTAGCCTGGGTGAATTGCGTCGACCTTTGCCTTCTTCGCGATAGAGACAATTTTATCGATGTCCAGATAAGTCTGGCGCGCGTCATTTCCCCCGAGCGCGTAAGCCTCATCCGCATATGACACAAAAGGCATCGCGATGTCTACGTCCGAGTAAACGGCGACCGATGCTCTCCCCATCTCACGGATCGTGCGCATTATTCGCAGTGCTATCTCGCCGCGATTGGCGACGAGAATTTTCCTGAGGTCTCTTGTCATATGCCGAAGTGGCCGTGCGGGACGACCGCTATCCACCTCACTCTGCTTTGAGTGTTACGATTGTGACTCCCTGTCCACCTTCGCCATACTCGCCGGCTCGAAACGTGGACACAAATGGATGAGTTTTCAGGAGCTGTTCTACTGCCCGCTTCAACGACCCTGTGCCCGTGCCATGAACAATCTCGACTTGTGTGAGCCCGCCAAGATAAGCTGCGTCAAGAAACTTTTCTACCGTGGTTTGGATCTCGTACGGTCTCATTCCCCTGATATCGACCTTTGTTGAAATTCCTGATTGCACGGCGACGGCCGTCTGATCCCTCTTGAGATTTTTTTCCGAGGTTTCGGAGAGTTCGCTTTCGTGAACCCGCATCTTCAATCCGTTCACGTCGACCACGAGCTCTCCCTTGTCATTCGCTCGCTCGGTCACATGCCCGGCAAGAAGAGTGCCTTTGAGTACAACCTGGTCGCCTATGCCGAACCGTTTGTTCTTCGACGTCTCCTTGATTCTCATTTCGGACAGCGACTTCTTGACTTCCTCCGCTTTCGCATGTGCTTCTTTTATGATCTCCCTGTCGGCGTTTGATTCTCGAATCTCTCTCACAAGATTCTCAATCGTGCTGTTGAGTTCACGTGCAATTCTTTCAGATTCTTCGACGGCTTTCGACTTTATCTCGGACGCTTCCTTCCTTGCGCTGTGAACCTTGCGCTCGTATTCCTGGCGCATCGTCTCCGCAAGCTCCTGCTCCTTCTTTATTTCGGCTACCCTGTCCCGCAATTCGTTTTCGAGCTGCTCAACACGTAGGAGGAGATTTTCAAGCTTCGCCCGTCCCTCGCCGACGTATTTGCGGGAGCGATCAATTATGTGCACACTAATTCCCGTACGCTGCGCGATTTCGAAGGCGTAACTCGATCCGGGCCTTCCGAGCACGAGCTTGTAGGTAGGAGTAAGCGTCTTTTGATCGAACTCCATCGCGGCGTTGATCATCGCCTTCGCATCGCTCGCGAAAACCTTGAGTCCGGAATTGTGAGTGGTCACGAAAGACATCGCACCTGCATCACGCAACTCCTCGAGGATCGCAGAGGCGAGCGCGGCTCCTTCGGCAGGCTCGGTCTCTTCCCCGAACTCGTCCACGAGGACGAGAGATTTCTCGTCAGCGGCCGCGAGCACGCCTACAAAATGTTTGATACGGGAAGTGAAAGTACTCAGGTCGTTCTCGATGGACTGCTCGTCGCCAATCTCGGTGAAAATACGCTCGTAGATCGGTAACTCGGTGCCGGGATCAGCGGTAAGCGGTATCGCGGTGAGATTGCAAATAACAAACAGACCCACTGTTTTCAGCGTAACGGTCTTCCCGCCTGAATTCGGTCCGCTTATGACGACAACTCGCGTGGCATCATCGAGAAACATGTCGACCGGTACTACTTTGTCCCTCCCCATTTTGATTGCGAGGAGCGGGTGTCGCGCTTTTACCAGCCTCGGAACGCTCGTAGACCCGACCGCAGGCACTATCGCGGAGAGCCTCATCGCATATGTTGCCCTCGCGTAAAGCGAATCCAAATAAGCAAGCACCTCGACATCTTGAAGGAGCTGATGAACTACGGCCCTCACCCTTTCAGTGAGGTCTTTCAAAATTCTCTCGATTTCTCTCTGCTCCTCAAACTGCAGCGAGATTATCTCGTTATTCAAATCCACGGCTTCCGAGGGTTCAATGAATACCGTCTGACCCGTTGCGCTCGAACCGTGAATCAGACCGGGAATTTGTCTTTTGAATTCAGACTTCACCGGCAGAACCAGTCGTCCATCGCGCTGGGTGAATATGTCATCTTCGGAATACTCCATTTCCGCGAACGAGCGGGCAATCGAAATGATCTTCTTCCTCAGGTTTCCGTGGACACGGTTGAGGCTGATTCGTATCGTGTGAAGCTCCTTGCTCGCTCCATCTCGTACGTTTCCCTCGTCGTCGATCGCCCGGTTGATATTGAACCCCAAAATAGTATCGGGGTACAGCCTGAATCCGATCTCCGATATGTCGGAGAGGTCGTTTTTATGTTTCAGGAGACTTTTTCGTGCGAGATCAACGACGTGGAGCAAATGTGCAACGTTGTGTAGTTCCTTTCCTGAAATGAAGCTACCCTCTTTGGACGCGCGTGCAAGTGAACCCCGGACATCTTTCACTCCTGTCAGGTCCGGGAACACATTTCCCACGCAGAGCGAATGGGCCTGATCGACAAGCCGGTACTCCTTCTCGAGTCCGCCCTTATCGGAAAATACCGGCAGCGAGTCGAAATACTGCGACCCGATCTCAGTTTGACAGATCGACCTCAGGTAAGATAAAAGTTTTGGAAATTCCAGTTTCTCGAACGAGTGTTGAAGTTCTTCCGAGCGTTGGATCATTTATTCTCGGATTGTCCGGAAAAGAAGAATCTGTCTAAATACTCGACGCTTG
Source organism: Candidatus Kryptoniota bacterium (assembly GCA_036567965.1). Lineage (NCBI taxonomy): Bacteria > Pseudomonadati > Candidatus Kryptoniota > Candidatus Kryptoniota bacterium. The sequence continues at coordinate 256,645 of DATCTN010000030.1, read as the reverse complement.
ATCTGGATAGGAACGAACGGTACAGAGTCGGTGCAAATGATTTCAGCGGCTTGTACGAAAACGATCTGTCGAGCGACGGACCGGGCGCCGGTATGTCGAACACTGCGAGAAGCAATAGGAGCAGGCTCAAGATCAGCGCTCCTTCCACGAGACCGAAAACAGCTCCGCCCGTCTTGTCCCAGATCTGGATGATCGAGATTTTCTTGAATGCTCGCGCGAGCATCCCTGCGGCGACAAACAATACTATGAAGATGAGCGAAATGCAGATAACGCCGCTCAGTATGTCGCCGATTCCGACGAGCCTGCTCAAGAATTGTGATAGGTCCATGCCGTATTTTGCGGCAATAATCACTCCACCCAGAAGCGCTGCCAGTGAGAGGACTTTGCTTATCAAACCTTTAGCAAATCCATTCACAGTAAAAGCCACAAGGGCTGTAACGAGAATAATGTCGAACCCGCTTACCATGTTGTCATCCCAGCTTTGCTTTAACTACCTCCTGAACAATTTTGCCGTCGACCTTGCCTTTCAGCTCTTTCATCGCGGCACTCATCAGCTTGCCGAAATCGGCCTGCGTCTTCGCATCGACTTTGACGGCAAGATCAGCCACGAACTTCACGATTTCCTCGCGGCTCATTTGCTTCGGAAGATACTCCTGGACTATTTCAAGCTCTGCCCGCTCTTTGTCCGCAAGATCTTTTCTTCCTGCTTTGTCGAATTCTTCAATTGCCTCTTTGCGCATTTTGGCGGAAGTGAGGAGCACTTGCATTTCATCCTCGGCCGTCACCCCGCTTCCCGTCCCGCGCCTTTCAACCTCTTTCTCGACCAATTTTGTTTTGATCATTCTTAAGGTGTCAAGCCGCCTTGAATCCCGCTTGAGCATGGCGACTTTGATGTGGTTGTCAATGGTCTCTTTTAGCGTCATTATAATTTCCCCGGGAATTTTATTACTGTTCCGTTAGATGAGTCTCCGGCCCCGCACAAGAAAAAGAGCGAGTCGACGATCTCATCGATCGTGACCCACTTGCTCGTGTCAGCTCCGGGCATCCCTTTCCTGTTGCTCTCCGTGTCAATTGTCAATGGCGCCACCGCATACACCGCTATTCCGGAATTCTTGTATTCTTCTGCCGCGGCCTTCGTCAACGCGAGTACCGCCGATTTTGAGGCGACATAAACCGAGTTCCCTTTCCCCGTTCCGAAGACCTGGAGCGAGATGAAATTCACAATTCGTCCGAAGTGTTGTTCTACCATTACGGGAATTACGGCAGCCATGATGTTGAACGTCGGAACGAGATCCATCGAAAGCATCTCGTCTAGTTCATCATTTGTATGTTCGTGAAGTTTCTTTCCACCGAGCCATCCGCCAAGTGCATTAAGAAGAAAATCGACGCTGCCGAATCTCGCTTTCGTGGCGGCAGTCGCCTGATTCGCCGCACCATGATCCGAAAGGTCGACATTTATTGAAAGAAATGAATGGGGAAATCGCGCGAAATTCTCGTCAACACTTTTTTTTCTGGACGCATTTCTGAACACAAGGGCAACGTTGGTCCCGGCGCTAAGGAACGATTCAGCGATCCGAATCCCCACTGCTCCGCCTGTCACAATTGCGGTTTTTCCCTGCAGACTAGTCACTGGTAAAAGTTATTTTCACTCCTCCTAAAATGCAATCTATCTGCGCAGTGTCTTAAATTAGCCGCTTCTATTAAGGCAAAGCACAAATTAGAGACATTATCTTAGACTCGATGCCCTAATGGCTAATGAAATTGCAAATTGCTGACATTGTGAGTTCCATGCTCCGAAGTCAGACAGAGCGCTTGAGTGAGTTACCCAAGAATCACATCCATTCGGATCAAGATGAGACAAATAATCTATTCGAGGGAGCTCGGACCCTTCACTTCAGTCCTTAGAATTTCCGGATAAAGTCACCTTCCCTTCACAGCCCTAGTCGCGAGACTTCAGGGCCACTCCGCCACATGCCGCGGCAGCTTTGGTTCGCTCTTTCGTTCAAAGGAACACTAAATAGATTTCCTCCAATTTCGTCGCGGAACGCTAAAAACCAATGCCGCATTCCCTAAACGGTTGTTAATTGTATCGCGTTTAGTAAATTGAGCAAACATAACAACATTCGATTAGTGTCCACGGAAAGGAATGAGTAGTAAAAAGTTCTCGATCAGGAAGGTTTTTGTTTGCCAAACATGGCCGTGGAATCCTAAACGGTAACCAAAATTGTTCGCGCCCGTCTCTATTTCAATCTTGCCAACACGAATGGAAAGGATCCAAAATGAAATTCTTTCGTTTGAACCTCAGTCAAATCGGGCTGGGGACTCTTATTGCACTCGCGCTATGCTCATTATCGAGCGCGCAGGTTAAAGAAGGTAGTGCCATGATACCACCGCTTGATCCCACCAACATTGACACAACCGTTTCACCGTCTCAGAACTTCTATCTGTACGCTAATGGCGGTTGGCTGAAACGAAACCCCATTCCACCGGAATTCAGCCGCTGGGGGAGCTTTACTGAACTCTACGACCGCAACATGAACATACTCCACTCTATTGCCGAAAAGACTTCTTCACAGGCTAATGCGCCAATGGGAAGTGACGCGCAGCTGGTAGGAGATTTCTACTTCAGCGGAATGGACACGAACACTGTTGAATCGCAGGGGGCCGAACCTCTTACCCCGTACTTAAGGCAGATAGAGTCAATAAAGAACCTCGACGATTTGAGGCAAGTCATTGCAAATCTCCAGAATATCGGAGTGAACATACTATTCCGCTTCTCTTCTGAACAGGACTATAAGAACAGTGAGAGAATGATCGGCTTCGTGCACCAGGCAGGATTGAGTCTGCCCGATCGTGACTATTACACAAAGACCGACAAACAATCCCAGGAAATCCTGGGTGAATACTCGAACTACGTGGAAAAAATGCTCGCACTTCTTGGAGACCCGAATGACACCGCAGCGGATGAGGCCAGTACTATCATGACCATCGAGCACCGCCTGGCTGAAGCATCGATGACTCGTGTTGAGCAGCGCGACCCCAAGGCGACGTACCACATGATGTCACTTACCGAAGTCAACGCAATCACTCCTGACTTTTCATGGAATCGTTATATCGAATCATATAATCTCCATGATGTCAATGAGATAAACGTTTCTCAACCTAAATTCCTTTCGGAAGTCGGAAAAATGCTGGCCGAAATTCCGATCGCGAAATGGAAAGTCTATTTGCGTTGGCACCTGATCAATGCAATGGCGCCATACCTTTCGCAGAAATTCGTCGATGAGAGATTCAATTTCTACGGAAAGGTCCTCACGGGGACCAAGGAGCTCCAGCCGCGATGGAAACGAGTTCTCGGCGAGGTCGACGGATCGATCGGCTTCTCACTAGGTAAGCTTTACGTCGCAGAGAATTTCTCCCCATCGGCAAAGAGTCGTGCACTCGAGATGGTCAATAATCTGGAGGCCGCTTTCTCAGAACGAATAAAGGACCTAAGCTGGATGAGTGAAGCGACTAGAAAGCAAGCACTTGACAAGCTCAAGGCGATAGTTAACAAGATCGGTTATCCGGATAAGTGGAAGTCATATGCTGGACTCAAAATAGACAGAGGCCCCTACGTTCTCAACGTGATTCGGGCAAATGAATTCAATACCGATTATGAGATCAACAAGATCGGCAAGCCGGTCGATCGGACCGAGTGGGGAATGACACCGCCGACTGTCAACGCGTATTACAACCCGTTCATGAACGAGGTAGTTTTTCCTGCCGGCATTATGCAGCCGCCTTTCTTCAACCCGAATGCGGATGATGCGGTCAACTACGGCGGTATGGGTGCGGTCATAGGACATGAGATGACACATGGCTTCGACGATGAAGGAAGCCAGTTCGACGCAAAGGGCAATCTCGCGAACTGGTGGACTGCTGACGACGAGGCGAATTTCAAGAAGAAAGCGGAAATTCTGGTTGACCAGTTCAACGGCTACACTGTCCTCGACTCTCTCCATGTCAACGGGAAACTAACTGAAGGTGAAAACATCGCGGACCTCGGTGGCGTCTCGATAGCGTTCCAGGCATTCGAGAACACTCTGAAAGGAAAATCGCGTCCGGAAAAGATAGACGGATTCACACCCGAGCAAAGGTTCTTCCTTGCATGGGCTCAGATGTGGCGCGAGAATGATACACCCCAGGCGCTGAGGCAGCGGATAATAGTAGACCCGCACTCTCCAAACGAGTATAGGTGCAATGGACCGGTTTCTGATTTCCCTCCATTCTACGATGCGTTTGGATGCAAGCCTGCTGACCCCATGTACAGAGCGGAAGACGTTAGAGCTAAGATCTGGTAATTGTTTGGGCAGCCTGCGAAGGTTTGCGAATCTTCGCAGGTCGCCTCTTATGAATCCTGGTCTTCAAGGTGTGCGCCCCCTGCCGCCTGAGCCACTCACAGTTTCACATCACCTTCCTTGAGATGCAGTAAACTACGGCTCTGCAAATCCGGGAAATCTTATGTGAGACGAGTGGCACGGGTCTTCAAGAAATGTTTTCTATTTTAAAACCTCACCGATTGGAAATGCTGTCTCGCCTTTCTTCTTCAGCGCTGATATCACCTTATCGGCGTCCCGGGGTGGAACAATTATGACCAATCCGATTCCCATATTCAATGTTCGTCTCGCGTCTTCGTCGGGGACATTACCGATTGATTGAATCATTCTGAAGATCGGCGGCACTTCCCAACTTCCCCAGGTTACATTGAACTCATGAGGTTTTCGAATCACCCTGATCGTGTTCCCGACAATTCCTCCTCCCGTAATATGCGACATCCCGTGGACTGTGAACTTCGCGGTGACAAACCTAATCAGTTCAGAATATGACCGGTGTGTTCTCAGGAGCGCTTCTCCGACAGTTTCACCAAGCTCGTCGATGTGAGTGTCGAGATGGTATTGAGACAGCAGCGTTTTCCTCGCAAGCGAGTATCCATTTGTGTGCAGTCCTGTCGATGGTATTCCAAGAAGCACGTCTCCTTTCTTTACCTTACTCCCATCTATCACGCACGATTTATCCACGACGCCGACAATGGTGCCTGCTAAATCGTAGTCTTTTTCCGAATACACGCCAGGCATTTCAGCTGTTTCACCGCCGATGAGTGCGACGCCGTTTTCCCGGCAGGCGGTTGCGAGTCCAGTAATCACCTGTTCCGCTACATCGGCGTTTAGTTTTCCGCACGCAAAATAATCCAGGAAGAAAAGCGGTTTCGCGCCCCCAACCCCGATGTCGTTCACACAATGATTGACGAGGTCCTGACCGATAGTGTCGTGCTTACCCATTTCAATCGCGATCTTCACTTTCGTTCCGACGCCGTCGACGCTCGAAACAAGCACGGGATTTTTGTATCCCTTGAATTTGCCGTTGTAGAATCCGCCGAAGAAACCTATCTCCGACAATACGTCATTATTGAAAGTCCTTTTCGCGAGAGGTTTGATCCTACCGACGAGCTCTTCCGCCTCGTCTATGTTGACGCCGCTTTGTTTATACGTTGTCATGTTGCTCCCGAATACTTTATGATAACAAAACCCTCAGGCGATCGAAAGGAAACCGTCAGCAGCAACAAACCTGAGTGAATCCGAGACCGCTTCGGTCGGAACGTCGTCTCTTATCACGACTTTCCCGATCGCAGCTGGAAGGACGAAACGGACCTTTCCTGATCTTACTTTCTTGTCGAAAATCAGCTTTTTGATTACGGCATCAATGGAGACCCGTGCGCTCTTGTGTTGCGCGATTTGTCTCACCATTGTGAGGATACGCTCAAACCCCGAAGGCCGAAGGAGCTTCATATGCATTGCCACATGTGACTCAGCGACGAGACCTATCAGAACTGCCTCACCGTGTTTGAACGTCCCATACCCGGTGGCGGATTCAAGTGCGTGACCGATCGTATGTCCGAGGTTGAGATGCGCCCTGATCCCGGTTTCCCTCACATCCCGTTCGATATATCGCTTCTTTGTTTCAACCGACATTTTGATCGTCCGTTGAAGTGTACGCTTGTCCCTATTGAGGAGTCTTGCATGATTTGTTTCCAGGAAATCGAAGAACGCTTCTCCCCTGAGCACACCGTACTTCACGACCTCGCCAAGTCCACAGACAAGTTCTTCCTTAGGCAGCGTGTCAAGGAACCGGGTATTCATCAGAATCGATCTCGGCTGATGAAACGCACCTACCATATTCTTTCCGAAACTGTTGTTCACTCCGACTTTTCCACCGACGGAACTGTCTACCATCGCCAGGAGTGTAGTTGGGACGTGAACGTACTCAATCCCTCTCTGGAAAATCGCTGCGACAAATCCGGCCAGATCGCCGACAATTCCGCCCCCGATAGCAAAGAGAACAGAATCCCTGCGAATGTTCTGTTGAAGGAAAAAGTCCAGGAGCTCTTCCGCTTTTGCAAGCGTCTTGTTCTCCTCTTTGGAATCAAACAGTTTCACAACCGCTTCGCCGGTACTCTCGATGTCAACAAGCAGTTCACGGTAAAGCTCCGCCACTCTTGAATCCACGACCACAGCCGGCTTCGGTGCTCCTCGAATTTCAGATTGCAGAATTGAGTTCGAGTCCGTGATATGGATCTGGACACGCGATGCATTTGCGCGATAGCTCAGCACACTCATGTTTACATCCCCCTTAGTCTCGCCTCGATTTCTTTCGCACATTGTATGACGGTCTTGTCGGCCGTATTAACTCTTAAATCAGATTCGAGATAGAACCGTTCCCGCCCGGATAGAAGCGAACGAATCTTTGCTTTCAACGCCGGTTCATCGAGACGGTTGCTGTCCGGGCCAAGGAGCATCGGTCTTGAAGAATCCCTCTTGACTCTCTCAAATATATTTTCAAAACGTGTTTCAAGGTACACGGTCGTGCCGAACTTCTTCATCGTGGTTCTGTTTCGCGAATCAGTCACGGCCCCACCTCCCAGCGCAACGACGAGTCCGCCTCCGGTTTTGCATACTTCATCGAGAGTCCTGGATTCAAGCTCACGAAAATACGCTTCGCCTTTCCGTGCAAAAATTTCGGACACAACGGACTTTTCATTCGCCTCTATCATTCTGTCCAGATCGATGAATGTGTAACGGAGTTTCCTTGCGAGCTGAGGGCCTATTGTGGATTTTCCGCTTCCCATGAAGCCCACCAGGAAAATTATCGGTTTGACTTTAATCGCTCCTTTCAACCGGAAGCGGATCCGATTGGCGGAGCCTGACCTGGAGAATTGCTTTGGGGGTGGCCTGTTCGATCTCGAAAATGAATTTCCCAATTTCCAATCGGGTGCCAACCCTCGGTACAGACCCATGACGACTTATCAGAAGCGAGGAAACGGTATCTTCAGGTTGATAATCCAGGTCGAGGCCCCCTACCTCAGCCGCCACATCCTCGAGCTTTGACCCGCCTTTAATCAGCAGACTCCCATCCTTTTGCCTGACGACGCGGGTTCCTTCCCTCGGCATCTCGCCGCCGGTTCCAAAGATTTCCCTTACGACATCGGAAAGCGTAACCAGCCCCGCAAGACCACCGAATTCATCGACCACCATTGCTATGTGGACCCTGTTAGACCTGAATGTATCGAGGAGGTTTTCGATTGACTGGCTTTCAGGAACAAAGATCGGCTTTCTCATTATCGAGCTTGTGTCAAATTTCCGGCCCTTGTTCCTCTTCCTCATCAATGGAAGGACATCCCTCGCGTAGACCACGCCTATGATATTGTCGGATGCGTTCGAGTAGACCGGAAGCCTGGAATGTTCGCTTTGATTAAACGCGTCGACTATTTCTTTGAGCCCGCAGTCGACGGATACGCTGACAATCTGCGTTCTGGGTGTCATCGCGCCACGTACATTCTTCTCCCCGAGGTCAGATATTTTTCGAAGCAGTTCCGCCTCCTGCTCTTCTATGACTCCCGCATGACCGGCAATTTGAGATAGAGTTTTGAGGCCTTTGTTGTCGATCGACAGGGTCGGCCGATTCCTCCTCGCCGTTATTCTCGAGAGAAACTTATTCAAGGGAATGACAAACGGGCTTTCGACCAATACCAAAGCGAGAAGAAGCGGGAGACTGAGTCGGATGACGAGCTTTGGATTTCGCGCCGCGATCACTTTTGGAACGGCATCGGCGAGGATAATGAGCGTGCCGGATATAATAATGACCTCGACGACGACCGCCATTGTCTTGTTCAGCGAAAGCTGCGAGGCAAAATCCATTGCCAGCGACGCACCTAACAGTGTAAGCAAAAAGACCGCCACTGCGTTCGACACGAGAATAGTTGTAAGCAACAGCTGCGGGGAACCAAGTAGTTTCATGGCGACTCTTCCGGGCATCTTCTCGTTCGACGAGGTAAGTGAATAAAGTGCGACTTCTGCTGCCGAAAGAGCAAATGAGCACAAGAGTAAGACGAATATTGAAAGGAATTTGGTGGTCACGTGATAATGTAAGATGCCAAAAAAAAATCAATAATCCATCGGTTAAGCGAGAAAAATTTCGCCCGGGATCAACTTCGGGATCAAACGGATGAATTCCCGATCATGGAGCGAGCCGTGACAATTCCCACCGATTCGTATCTATGAGTTGGTACTTTATTCTGTCGTGAAGCCTGTTTGGTCTTCCCTGCCAGAATTCAAACCGATCGGGACAGAGTCTAAGTCCTCCCCAGTTCGGGGGCCTGGGGACAGATTTATTCCGAAATTCATTTTTAAATTTCTCGAAGAGCGCGTCTAGCTGCGCGCGGCTATCTATCATGGTACTCTGAGCCGAAGCCCAGGCGGAGATCTGACTCTCCCTCGGGCGGGAGCGGAAATATTTATCCGACTCGGCTTCCGTGATTTTTTCGACTGTGCCTTCCACTCGCACTTGCCTATCGAGTTCTTGCCAGAAGAAAACGGCAGAGGCGTGAGGATTCGCGGCCAACTCCAATCCCTTCCTGCTGTCGTAGTTCGTGTAGAAAATTATTCCTTTGGCATCGAGATCTCTCAGGAGTACCACGCGCGCAGACGGTCTTCCATCGCGACTCACAGTTGCAAGAACCATCGCATGAGGGTCGGGGAGCTCGGCCTTGAATGCAACTTCGAGCCAGTTCTCAAACTGCCGATAAGGATCACGGTCCACGTTGGCTTCATCAAGAAGATCGTGGGTGTATTCTCTTCTATGCTTCCGGATGTACTCTCGAATCACTTCATTGCCTACATGAGACTCTCTTGAACTCCGCGCGAGAAGTTCACTTATCCCGAGAGAGGCATCAGCACACAGATGCGGAGAAAACAAACGGATCCCCAATGATATCCGAAATTATGATCCGTGAAGATTTGTTGTTCCCACGTTGACACGTGTGCAAATCCTTTCCAATACATTATGACGACTTATTATTGTATAGACCCGATGATCAACTCGCAACTCCTGACGTTTTCCACGATCTCATCTTGTGTCCCTTAGCAGCATACAATAGAATAGCGAAATACGACGGGAGCAATATCCAGTAAGACAGCTGTGGTGAATAAGAATCGGAAAGAAGACCATACAACGGTGGAATTATTGCGCCGCCGGCAATTGCCATGATAAGTATCGCGGACCCAATCTTGGTAAATCTGCCGAGCCCTTCGAGTGCGAGCGGCCAAATGGTCGGCCACACCATTGCATTCGCAAAACCCAACATTGCAACAAAGAGAACGGAGTTCGGCACAGGAGAAACGCCAAGCCAGCCGAGCAGGATCCCGGAAATGCCGAAGCTGGTGGTTGAAGTCAGCATTACTCCGAGACTAAACAGAAGTCCCAGTATTGCAGACAAAACGAGAGCGGTTTCCTGCTTGATTATCTTTGGGATCGTAACAATCCCCACCAAGTAGCCTATCACCATGAACGCCATTGTGTACGATGTGAGCTTACCGAAGAACGAGATACCGAGAGATCTTCCGTAGAGACCGATTGTATCCGCCGCCATTACCTCAACTCCCACATAGAAGAAAAGAGCGATTGCTCCGAGAATCAGATGAGGAAATTGGAAGATGCTGGTCCTGTCCGTCACTGAACTACCGGTAGTTTCATCATCGTCAGTGTTTAATTCAGGCAACGGAGAGAATTTTATCATCGCAGCAAGCAAAACAAGAATTATCGCCATTATTATGTACGGCCATATTAGTCGATTTGCTAACTCGTTGAACGCATTCATTCTATCAGAAGAACTGAGCAACTTCAGATTGGCATCGCTGTATTGACTTATCCCATGCAGCATAAGTGCAGTAAATATCAAAGGACTCAAGACACCCGCCGCTTTGTTGGCAACCCCCATGAAGCCAATTCGCACCGCAGCACTCTTCCTCGGACCGATCACAACGATGTAAGGGTTCGAGGCAGTCTGAAGGATTGTCAATCCGGCTCCCATTACGAAAAGTCCAAGAAGGAAAATGGCATATATTCTCGTATGTGCGGCGGGAATGAAAATTAGCGCGCCGACCGCCATGCCGACCAGCCCGAGGACCATTCCGTTCTTGTAGCCGGTCTTAAGTAAAACGGCCGACATCGGGAGTGCCATGAGCGTGTATGAAATATAAAATGCGAGTGAAACCAAATATGCTTCGGCTTGGTTGAGCTCACAGGCGATCTTCAGAAATGGTATCAAGGATCCGTTAAGCCAGGTAACAAATCCAAATATGAAAAAGAGGAGTCCAATTATACTTATGGACACGAAATAACTTTTCTGCGAGGATTCACTGAGATCTGACTGCACAAGAATTCCTTTCTGTTTACTTAATTCATGCCCTCGAGACGGTTTGCGCTAAATCATTCCAGGTAGTTCGTGCTCGCCACGGAAAACTTCGCATTCGCGCCAAGGCTCCGTTACACTTTTCAATCTGGCCGCTTCAACAAGTTTTCACTTTCGAAGCGAAAAAGCAATATGGAGAGATGCTGTTCCTTTGCCCGTCAATCGCGGGCCGCAGATATTTTCCAAGCTCATCCCGGAATTCTCAAGGAGAATGAGCAGGATATCATTCAGGCAACTCAGCGCGATCTCTTCATGGATGTTTTCGATTCATTAATTGCTGGCTCGAGCGTACCCATAAATTCATCGAACTTGTAACCTACCTCCGATGCTGCCTTTTCCAGCTTTGATGCGGAGCTGGCTGACTCATCCAGCGCTTCGCCCAAATATGTTTCCAGAGAACCACCACGGTGCCGTGCAGACATGGTGATGGCCGTCGTGATGGCGACATGACTCAACAACTCCTGGAATCTCTCTTTGTTGAACCAGCGTGAACCTTCATATTCGTGCACAGCAAGAAGGTCCTGCGTCGTAATCCGCCGGAGCAGCGTCAGCAGTGTAACCTCAAGCCTTGCCTCAAGATGATCCTCTATTCCCAAATCACCCAGAATCTCATTTAGAATTCTCATCTCATACTGTAACAGGCCGTCACTTACGCCAAGTTCTCCGAAGCATTTCCTGATCTGAGCATCAAGCCGCAAGTCATGTGTGAGACTCAACGCGGTTATCGATTTGTCATCACTTAGCTTTTCAATACCTGAGATGAACATCCAAATCAAAGTCAATCTCAAACCTGGAAGCGTCGGATCCGGATTGCTTGACGTCCAATTCTTGAAATAGCGTTTTGTAGCAGTACTCGTAGTGACCGTTGGGATTGATGTCAATATTTTGAAGAGTCTGAGTTTCTCCTGAACCCAGCCCTCTGTCCCGGCTCGTGAACGGAGATAGTTCTTGACCGCTTCTGCAAGTCGCTCGGTTTTCTGTTTCAGCGCAGCATTCCATTTTTGGATTGAGCCTCCTCTTCCAAGCGGCTCAGTCAGATATCTCAGGCTGCCGGCGTTAGCAGCTTCGTAGATCGCAGTATGCACTTCCCTAAGCTTGAAGTTTACCAACTCGTCATCGATGTCGCCGACGCCCTTGCCGGCCAGAGTCGTACAGAATTCATCATACGGCCTGTCGGCAGTAGACTCAACTTCCCGAAAATCCACAAAGACATTGCACTTGTACGCTCCAAGTTCAATAAAAAGACCTTCCTTCCTGATACCACCTGTCGAGCGCACATACTCGAGCCCGCTCAAAAGATCTCTGAATATCAGATAACTCTTCCTGCTCCGGCTGAGCGACAGACCATCGGCAAGCGTACATTGAACAATTCTTCCGCCGTGATCGACGAAGCCCACCGACTTCGTTATCCAGCCGGCAGCGTGAGAATATCGATTATTGTAGATCACCAGGCTGCGACGTCCGTCATAATTGTTGCTGTACGCAAAAACGTCTTCATTAATATTGCCCGAATAAAAATCATAAAGATGAAAATTCTCAACCTCGCTGAATTCCTGCCGTCTTCGGAGGAGAGGGAATATCTCGCGGGCGTGCCTGGCCACCAGATTGTCGTCGGGAGATTCGTCACGGTACGCTTTACGATATTCCATTCCATATTTTTCGGTGAACCCTTCGATCTGCCCGTGACCGAACATCGGAAGGCCGGGCATAGTACACATCATGATACAAACGCCAAAGTACTTGTCGTCCTTTCCGAACTGCGCGATAGCGGTTTCCTCATCCGGGTTGTTCAGAAAGTTTACGAAGCGCTTGAGTATCTGCGGGTTGTACTCGAGTATGTTCTTAAGTACCTGCCTGTAATTCGCATTCTCCTCACGCTTGAGCATATTCATGAAGGCGCTGTTATAGACACGATGCATACCCAGTGTCCTGACGAAGTAACCTTCCATAAGCCAGAATGCTTCCGCGAGCAGAAGTGTGTCGGGAGCTTCCTTCTGGACCCTTTCAACTACCTCTCTCCAGAATTCAACGGGTATGACGCTGTCGAATTGTTCTTTGGTCATCGAAAAATTAGAACGAGACGGAATGGCGCCGCCGGTCCCGGGTTCAGGAAACCAAAGTCTTTGATAATGTTTTTTGCTCAGGACCATCGCGGCGTCGAAGCGGATAATCGGAAAGAGTCGTGCGACGTGAAGAATAGACTGAATGACTGCTTCTCGTACCTCGCGTTTCGTGAAATCGAGTTGAGCGGTATCGTTCCATGGCATGTGTGTGCCGTCGTTTCCATGATAAATGAATCTGACGTCATTGGTCCATCTGTCGAGCCGCTTAAACACCACGGCCGCGTCGCGCTTGGACCAATATCCGTCCTCGAGGAAAACACCTACGCGCTGATCGCTGCTTAGATCGGGTCCGTTAAACGAATAGCCTGGGAAAGGGAGAAAGTCAGATTTGAGAAACCAATCGGGGTGCTCGATTACCCAGGGAGAGTCTATTCCCATATGATTCGGCACCATGTCGCTCGCAAGCCTTATCCCCCGGCTTAGACCACGATTTCGCAGATTACGATACGCCTCTTCCCCCCCTAGATCGTCCGAAATGTCGTATGAGTCGAGTGAATAGGCGGACGCGATCGCATCCGGATTGCCGTTTAAATGCTTGATTCGTTCCGAGGCATGGCTTCGCCGCCAGATTCCTATGAGCCAGAGCCCGCTAAATCCTCTGTCGGCAAGAACATCGAGCTCCTCATCCGGGATCTGATCGAGACGATAAACCGAACGGCCATATTTCCTGCTAAGCTGATCGAGCCACACGTATGCATTTTTCGCAATGAGCACAAGCCGTGGCATCCAGTTGAGATCAGCACTAAAATTCTCCGGCTCCAAGTCTCGAAACTCCAGCACCGGAGCCGACCCCGTGTCGCCAAAACCGGCAAACTGTGACTGGCGAACTCCGGGTATTTTCAATTTATCCGCATTCGCCTGCGCGAGCATCAGATAGTATTTGCCTTCTTCACGGATAAAGTCGATTGCGCCAAGCAAGCGAAGTAGGTAGGGAGAGCGCGCGAGAATTTCTCTCCACTTCGTCACGATGAACTGAAGTTGATCCGCTATAGATTCAGGATGAGCCTCGATCGGAGCGAGGAGCATGTTAATAAGTGAATCGTTACCAGGACCGTACCCTGGTTGAGTTTCGAAGAATCTCCTGGTGTCGTCAAGAACGTTTTCATAATTCGTCCTCGCTTTCAATTTGGAATCGTCAATCAGCTCCCTGATCGGATCGTAAGCAGGATTTCGATTCTCCAACCAAAGCAGGATTAGCTCTGCGAGGACGATATGTCTGTTATCAGTTCCGGCGGTCTTCCCTCTCAGGTACTCGACGGGAGCGATTTGCGATTTGTAGACCGGTGTTGGTGGATACATCGTGACGAATTCCCCCCAGCATCCTTCCGCTTGAGCCGGACCTATCCTTTCAAAAATCCAGTTCTGGAGATTTTGAAACGCGGAGGGATTCGCATCGCTCACGTAGGCGTCGACAATGAAATGAAGTATCTCATGCATCAACCCGAGTGCGTTCAGCTCCGAGGGGCTGAGCTGTTTCGTCTCCAGATTAGCGGCTGATCGGTTTTTGTCTCGTTCGGAGTTCTTCTTATCGTTGACGGCTGACGCAAACTTCTGTGCTGCTTGCGGGTTCGAGAAAACGACGTCGCCCGTAATTCCGAAAAATGGATCCTCTATCCCGTAATTTTCCCTCGCGCTCCTTAAAACGTGGAACTCATACTTGAGGAAACCACTGCCCGTGCCACGGTCCGGATCGTCCGATTTGCGAATCATCGTTAGAATCTATCTATTCAAACAGAAAAAAGCCAACATACACCGCGACTAACGAATTGTGGTGACACGGGAATTCAAATATCCACTCTGACGATTAATATGCGTGTACCATTTCCTTGTCCACCTTGTGATTGACATATTTTCTTGACTTTTAGGGGGTGCTGTTCTAACTTCATTCGAGTTCGCAAACCAAAACTTCGAGGAGGGAAAATATATGAAACTTCTACTGCAGGGGGCATCATTCATTTTCGTAAGTGTCTTGCTTGCAACTGGTTTGTTCTTGAGCGGATGTGGCACAAGTGAAGAGGCAGCCCAGGCTACAGCCGAGTCAGCGACGCTTGATTCCGTGAAGACAGATAATCAGAGGTTGCAAACGGAGAACGCCGGCTTGAGGAAGTCGAACGCTCAGCTAGAGCAAGACAAGAAGGCGCTCAATGCCAAGGTTGCGGACCTGACATCCAAGCTTGGTCAGAGCAGTCAGCAGTGGGGGGACTTAGTCGATTTGCAGAACCGCGCCACTTCCCTCGATTCCGAACTGACGGTGCAGAAGCAAATCAACAGAGACTTAATCGCCAGGAGAGCGGAAGTCGAAAAACAATCGATGACCGAAACAACAGTGACCACGAAATCGGAATTCCAACGGAAGTATGACGGCGCGCTCGCGGCATTCAAGTCGCACAAATACAAAGATGCGGTCGCGGACCTGAAAAACCTGGCGGCGAGTTCTGTGGACAGCTCAATGCTGAGCAACACCCATTACTGGCTGGGTGAGTGCTACTACGCCATGAGGAAATACAATGATGCATTGGACGCGTTCAACACCGCACTCAGTTACCCGAAAAGTTGGAAGCGGGGAGCCGCGTACCTGATGTTAGGTATGACCTATGTTCGCCTCGGAGACAAAGATAAGGCCCGGGCGACCTGGGAGGAGCTCGTGAAAGTCGACCCGAAATCGCAATACGCTACAAGAGCGAAGGATTTTCTGAAGCAACTTTAGTTAGCCCCGATTTATCTCCAATTAATTTTGAACCGCTGTCGACTGATTACACGGCAGCGGTTTTTATTTTCGCGGCAAGCTCTTCAACATCCTGATGAGTGTTAAGACCAATCTTGATGAATCCCCTTTGCTCCTTGAGCGAGTGGTTCAGGAGGATCCGCAATGGAACGTAGTCGCCTGAAATTACGGAAGACTCGTTGAGAAGTGTGGAAAGGCCGCTCACCAGTTCTCCCGCAGGCACTATGGCCGGGCCTGTAACGAGGCCGCGTTTGACCCTATAAAGCTCATAACACTCGCCCTTAAGCCATCCACACAGAAAGTTTGCCCTTGTTACCGGTCCGTCAATAAGCTTGAGACGAAGTGATGTCCTCTCAAGAACTGCGATCAGATCGCGCAGTTCTGCCGCGTCTTCAAACTCAAGTTTTTTCGAGAGTTCATCGAGACGAAGCCTCAGATCATTAGTGAGTTTATCGAACGAGCCCGACAGGAATTCTTCCACGGCACGGACCTCTTCGCTATACTTATCGTTCGTGATGTCCCCCCTGCACGGGGCCATGCACCGGTCGATGTAGAAATAGAGACAGGGGTCGAAAGGTTCCACGAATTCATTATCGCATTTCACGAGTTTGAAGTAGCGGTCGGCCGCTGATAGAACCTGTTCTGCTACATAAGAATTTTCGAAAGGGCCATAGTATTTCCCTTCCTCCTCCAATTCATAGACCACATCGAGCCGGTCGAAATCCAACGAAGATGAAATCTTGATGAACGGGAAACGACGTGAATTGACAAGTTGTGAGTTAAAGGGCGGTTTGAGTCGTCGTATCAGCTGAAGTTCCCTGAGCAGCGCATGCAGCTCAGACGATGTTCTCTCCCATTCGACTGAAACGGCCTCTCTAAGCATTCTCCGTATTTTGTCGGCGTCCTTCGCATTTTCCGTAAGATATGAAGCCATCCGCATTTTTAGATTCTTGGCTTTCCCTGCGTAAATGACTTCCTCCGAGGGGCCGAGCACGCGATATACCCCTGGAGCATTGGGTGCCGTTGCCATTGCTTTTCGAAAAACGTTTTGATTCTTATGCGGATCGATCCTGTGAGGAATGCTCTGAAAACGCAGCAACTCTTCCAGCGTGACAATTTCATGCTTCTCTACAATCAGCTCGAGAAGTTCAACGAGCAAATGCGCCGTTGCGCGCGCGTCACCGAACGCGCGATGGCGGTTATTTATCCTGATGCCAAGATGATGGCACACCTGATCGAGCGCCTTCCTCGGCAGATCTGCAAGTATCCTGGAGCTCAATTTCCTGGTACAGAGCTGGGGCATGTCAAAATCTATCCCCGCCCTTGTCATCTCGCTCTTCACAAATCCGTAATCGAAAGGTGAGTTATGAGCGGTGAAGACAGTGCCCTGCAGGAATTCTGCGATCTTGACGGCCGTCCCGCTGAACGACGGAGCTCCGTAAACCATTTCATTGCTGATCCCGGTCATGTTCCTGATGAAGTTCGGAATATGCCGGCCCGGATTGATGAGCGTCGAAAATTCGTCCACGATCTTTCCGCCTCTCACTTTGAAAGCGGCAAACTCGATTATCCTGTCATCCGCCGCCGTCGCTCCCGTCGTTTCGACATCCACCACGGAAAACACCGCGTCGTTATACCCGCTTTCGTGAGGCAAGAATTCGGTGTCTTCCACTTATTCTCTTCCCGCAATACTTTTTATTTCCGACACTAACCGGTCCGTCACTAGATTTACAATTTCGTCCGGCACGCCGTCATAATGGGCTGATTTGAGGCGCATATCGCACATGTCATTCACATAATCTATAACAATAAATTTCCCCTCCGAGGTTGCAGCGATTTCAGGGGAGAAAAAATCAAGACGGCAGACATTGTGTATCTTCCTCACGACTTTCTCCATTTCTCTCAGACCGAACTTTTCGATCTCAGCATTACTCGCTGCAATATAAATATGGGTCAGGTCATCCCACCAGCATATGAACACTTCGCCAAAGACGTAGAACGGTCTGAACCATGCCCTTCGCCCATCGATGGCCACAGGTTCTATTCTCTGTTGCAGGAGATACTTGTCGTCCTTGTGGTGTTTGCGAGTTTCGATGACGTCATGAAGATCTTCGGCACCCGTGACGACGCCGATCCCGCCACCTGTCGTGTTTGCTGGCTTTATTATGAACGGTCGTCCTAACTTCGCGAGCTCGCTGAGGCTTAACCGTATTTCCTCCTCGGCATTAAACGGAGACACAATGATGGTGTATGGCACGTAAATACCTTCGGTAATGAATTCGAGATGCATCGATGCTTTGTCAATTGCATGACGCATTCTGACCGGATCGTTAATTATGCGAGTCCCGTGCGCCGCTACAAATGCCATTACCGCTTCGCATCGCTCGTCAACGTCGGAAGCCCTGTCAATTACAGTCTTGAAGGAGAGCTGGCTAGGATCTAATCCTGCGCGGACTTGTTCGAAATCTGCGGGCGTGAATACTTCATGACTTAAATCCGCCGAGCGGAGTTTTTCTTCAAGCATGGACACAAAGTCACGGTCGTATTCCCACTCGTAAAAGATTGCACAATCGAGAGACTTCATATTTTATGAATTTAACAAATTGTGAGCTCTATTGAACTACTGCTCCGGCATCTTATGCCAAGAAGAGTGACCATTGATTGTTCCCGGGGCGTTGAGTTGAGCCTCAAATTTTCGTTGCGACGATGGTCTCGATTTTCCGGATTGAATCTCTATATCATTCTGGATAAATTCACGGTTCAGATGAAGAAGATCCCCGATACAAGCAAGATCATAATTCGAGGCGCGCGACAACATAACCTCAAATCAATCGATCTCGATCTACCTCGCGACAAGTTCATCGTCATCACGGGCCTGAGCGGAAGCGGAAAGTCTTCCCTCGCATTCGATACGATTTATGCCGAGGGGCAGCGCCGATACCTTGAAACCATGATGGCCTACGCGCGGCAATTTCTCCAGATACTCGAGAGGCCCGAAGTCGACCTCATCGAGGGGTTGAGTCCGTCAGTCGCCATCGACCAGAAGACAATAAGTTCGAATCCTCACTCGACTGTGGGGACCGTTACGGAAATCTACGACTATATCAGACTTCTTTTCGCAAAAGTGGGAACCCAGTTCTGCGTGGACTGCAACATTCCGGTCGAACAACAAACTCCAGATCAAATTCTCCAGTCACTGATGTCCGACTTCAACGGCAAAAACATATTGCTTCTCGCCCCTCTTGTGATCGGCAGAAAGGGCCATTACCGCGAGCTGTTTAGGGAACTTCTCGCCGAAGGATTCGTGCAGGTCAGAACGGATGGGAGTCTGCGCGATTTGAAGGACGGGCTCGAGTTGTCGAGATACGGCACTCACACCATCGAGCTGGTCATCGATAAACTCCGCATACAGAAGAAAGCGCTCACGCGACTGAGAGAATCTCTCAAGCTTGCACTGGAACGAGGAAGCGGGAGAATAATCGTATTCGATCACGACACGAAACGAGATCAGTTTTACAGCCGCCTCAGGTCGTGTCCGAAATGCGGGAGAAGTTATCCTGACCTTGCACCCAATTCTTTTTCATTCAACTCCAAATTCGGAATGTGCAGGACGTGCAACGGCACGGGCTTGAGCAGGAACATCACATCAGATGCGCTCGTGGTGGATCCGAACCTCTCGATCACCGATGGCGCGCTCCTATTTCCGAAGCGCGAAGATTTCTTCCTCCTGAGCCTTTTGAACAGCGTCCTTGAGCCGTTCAAGGTCAATACGAATACTCCTTTCAAAGAATTCGACTCGGAGGTCCGGAGTCTCCTCTTTTTCGGGAAGAATCCCAAGAACTCGACGAAGGGTGTGAAATTCTCCGGAGTGTCGATCTCAAATCTCGCGACAAAATTCGAAGGCTTGATACCGATGCTCCAGAATCTCGACTTCGAAGTGTATTTCGGAAATGAATTTCGGAATGTTGAAGCGAACCTCCCTCTTACCGAGTGCAACGAATGCAACGGATCGAGACTTCGGGCGGAAAGCAGATTCGTCAGGATCATCGATGCGGCAAAAGAGGAACTCACTATTGGTGCGGTGGTCAAAGATTCGCTTGATAAGGTTGCGACTAAATTCGAAGACCTCAAACTTGACAGAAGGGCCCAGAAGATCTCCCAGCCGATTCTCCACGAAATACGGACGAGGTTGAGGTTTCTGCTAAATGTCGGGTTGAACTACCTGAATATCAACCGGTCCTCGGGTTCATTGTCGGGAGGTGAATCGCAGCGGATCCGGCTCGCCACACAGATCGGATCGCAATTGACAGGAGTGCTTTACGTGATTGACGAACCCTCGATCGGTCTGCACCAGCGCGACAATTTGCGGCTGATCAATTCACTTAAAGCACTCCGCGATCTTGGTAATACGGTTATCGTCGTGGAACACGACAGGGAAACGATGGAGAATGCCGATTACATCGTTGATCTTGGACCAGGCGCCGGCGAGCACGGCGGGAGACTGGTGAAAGCTGGCACCCTTTCGGAGCTTCTTTCCGAGAAGGAAAATTCACTCACAGCGGCTTACCTTAGAAATGAAAAGGAGATACCCGTCAGACCGGAAAAGGAGTTGAGAACACCGAACGGTTCGTTCATCGTCTTGAAAGGCGCGACAGGCAATAATCTCAAGAACATCGAAATAAAGTTTCCTATAGGTTCGTTCATTTGCATTACAGGCGTAAGCGGTTCGGGGAAATCAAGTTTGATCAACGACACTCTTTACAGGATTCTGGGAAAATATTTTTACCGACTTGCTGACCAACCCCTTCCCTACAAATCCATATCCGGAATGGATCTGATTGACAAAGTTGTCGATGTCGACCAATCGCCGATCGGCCGGACTCCGAGATCGAATCCCGCGACCTATGTAGGTGTATTCACGGCCATACGTGATCTGTTCGCCCAGCTTCCCGAATCAAAGATACGAGGTTACAGGCCCGGCAGATTCTCGTTTAACGTCCAGGAAGGACGATGCCCCGCATGTGAAGGAGATGGACTCAGGAAAATCGAAATGAGCTTCCTACCCGACGTTTACGTAAAGTGCGAGGTTTGCAACGGCAAGCGCTTCAGCGCGGCGACACTTGACGTAAGATACAAAGGCAAGACTATCGCTGACGTTCTCGAAATGACCGTCGAAGATGCGATGAGCCTGTTTGAAGACATACCTGCAATAAACAGGAAACTCAGAACCATGAATGAAGTGGGCCTGGGCTACATCAGACTTGGTCAGTCTTCGACCACACTTTCGGGAGGAGAGGCACAGCGCGTGAAACTTGCAACTGAACTTTCAAAAGTCGCGACCGGAAAAACGCTTTACATACTCGACGAACCTACTACGGGCCTTCACTTCGAGGACATAAGAATTCTTCTCGACTTACTCCAGAAGCTCGTCGACAAAGGCAATACGGTCATAGTAGTGGAACATAATCTGGACGTTGTAAAGTGTGCGGACTGGATCATCGATCTCGGGCCGGAGGGTGGGGACATGGGAGGGTACATCGTCGCAGAAGGATCTCCACATACCGTCATTGAGAACAAGAAGTCGTACACGGCTAAATACCTCTCCGAGTACCTTTCACCTCATGCGCGGGGTGCCAACGGTGACGCCTGACTTGCCGCAGGACGTTCTTGACGAGCTCGCGCTGGTGCGGCAGTCACTCGACGAAGGGAACGAGGGGAAAGCACGGGTGTGCGCGAGGAGAGCCGTAGGAAAAGCATTCACCCTTGCTCGAAACCCGGCCGGGCCGATGAGCACCTCGGAAGTGCTGGTAAGAATTGCCGGCATGGTTGATTTCCCGAGTAATGTCCGCGCGGCGGCACAGAGGCTGGCGACGAGCGTCACGCGGCGAGAATCGGATCCCTTCTCGGTTCATCCTCTGGATGACGCATTGGTGATAATCGACGCGCTGATGGCAGGTAAAAAGTCCTGACTCAGGCCTTGACCTTTTCGAGATTCGTCCCCATGAATCTCCGATCAAGCTTCGCACGGACTTTCTCGAGCGGCATCGGTATGCCTGTCCACAGTTCGAACGCCTTCGCCGCCTGATTGTACAGCATCTCTATGCCGTTGACCACGATCGCGTTCTTCCGTTTCGCGATCTTCAGGAATTGAGTCATGACGGGGTTGTACACGAGATCGAAGAAAATCTTCCCCTCGAAGTCTTTGTAATCTCCGCTGAGCATACTTTCATCGGTGGACGGGGTCATACCCACCGGCGTCGCGTTCACGACAAGTCGACTCATTTCAATGGCGCTCGCCTCTTCAGGATTATGGAGCTCGACTACTTTGATGTGCGGATAGTTCTGCGAATCAAGGAAGAACTTTCTCAACAGCTCAGCACGCGACGTGTCGCGGTTTATAACGAAGATCTGGGCCGGGTGAAAATAAGTGAGAAGAGAGTAAACCACCGCGCGAGCGCCCCCGCCCGCACCGAAGATCGTCACGCTCTGGTCGGCGAGCTCATCACGATAAGGTTTCAAGGCCTCCACCACTCCGTCGACATCTGTATTATGACCTACAAGGGAGTCGTTCTCTACATATACCGTGTTCACTGCGCCAACCAGTCTGGCATCCGAAGAGACTTCGTCGAGGAACGCGATAACCGCTTCTTTATGCGGTACCGTGACATTCAGGCCGACAATTCCGAGAGCGACCATTCCTCTCAATGCTTCTCGCAAATTCTTCGGCAGAACGTCGAACGCGAGATAAGAATAGCTCTGTTTTGTGAGCTTGAATGCTGTCTCGTGGATCTCTGGCGACCAGCTGTGGGAGATCGGGTGGCCTATTATGCCTACGAGTCTAGCGTGACTCTTTGTACTTCTTTTCATTCACCAACCACTCATACACCGGGAATACGAACTTAATAAGTATTTCAGGATTCGAATGCTGAATCTGCCCGAAATCCTGGAAGAATGTATTTATTTTATGAGGCTCCAACTCGAGTGACTTTCTCGCGCAGGCGATGGCTTCAGGGAAAGAGCCGATTTCCAGACAGCATTTGCACTTCTGGTAATACACTTCTCCCCATTCAGGCGACAGAGAAATAGCCTTATCGTAAGATTTCAGCGCCTCCTGAAACTTCTCACATTCCACAAGAGCGTCGCCGAGATCCAGCCATCCGTCGACATTATCCTTGTCCAGTTCCGTCACCCTGGTGTAACTCCTAACCGCGTCAGCAAACAGCTCCAGGGTAAACTCAACATCTCCTCTTGCATGCCAAACATCTGCGTCAGTGTCATTGAGCTCCGCAGCCCGGTTGAAATCCGAGAGCGCTTTCCTGTACATGCTGAGCGCATCGTAACAAACCGCCCGACCAAACAGAGACTCGACATGCTCGGGATCTATTTTCAAACCCTCGGTATAACATCTCACTGCGTCTTTGTACTCGCCGAGCTCCTCGTAAGCCGTCGCCATATTATGCCAGCTCGCAACATCCTTAGGCTCGTACTTCAAGGTTATTTTATAGCTTTCGATCGCCTCGCGGAGCTTGCCCATGCTGAGGAGGGCATTACTCCGGTTGTACCATGCGGCACCGAACTTCTCGTCGATCGCGATCGCCATGTCGTAACTTTCGACCGCGGTCTGGTATTTCCCCAGCGCGTTCAATGCAATCCCGCGGTTGTACCAGGCTCTGTGGTTATACGGATCGAGCTCGATCACCCTGTCGTAGCACCTCATCGATTTCTCCGGCAAATCGAGATAGTCGTAACAGTACGCCAGCTCAAACCAGGCGTCTTTGTCCGACGAATCGAGTTCAGTCAGGTACTTGAAAACTTTTGACGCATCATCATAGCGTTGAAGCTTCTCGAGTATAATCCCCTGGTTCATCAATGCCTCGTAACTGCCGGGGTCGATGTCCAGCGCCCGTTCAACCGTGTCGAGAGCCTCTTCAAATCTGTCCAGTACCTGGAGGCAGCTTGCCTTTCCGATGAGGGCGTCTACTTCGATCGGGTTGTACTCGAGTGCTTTTCCATAATCATGGAGCGCATCGTCGAACTTGCCGAGAGCCTCACTGATCTCGCCGCGTCTGAACCAGTTCTCCGCGCTTGCCGGCATGACATCGATGAGCTTGTTTGCGAAGAAGAGAGCGTCTTCATATTTTTCCTGACTCATGAAATAGTCGACTATTTCTTCGAGCGCTGCAATGCTCGAGAAATTCGGCTCTTCCCTTCGAAGCCGCTTTATCTCCTCGTTGATATTGCGCTTCTCAAATTCGTCGTACTCGTCGTCGAATGTGTAATCGAATTCGTCTGTGCTCATGTCTTGTCAGCCTGATGGAAGATATTCCCGTCCAAAGTAAAAATCAAGAATTGCGGTTGTCTCACCCTCATGACGGTAAAAACGACTTATTTTGAGTTCCAGTCCATTATTGCAAGGCGAGCACATTTACAAAATTACTACCGGCTAACCCCTCAGACCGAGATGAAAACTATGCGGAGAGGGTGGGATTCGAACCCACGGTACAGTTGCCTGCACTCACGCTCTCCAGGCGTGCCAGTTAAGCCACTCCTGCACCTCTCCGGAAAAACCTTCGCCAAAAAGAGCCGCGGAGAGGGAGGGATTCGAACCCTCGATACCCCGAAGGGCATTCCGGTTTTCGAGACCGGCCGATTCAACCACTCTCGCACCTCTCCAATCTTCTATTTCGTGATCCCTTTATGCTTCAGCCATATGTAGCCATCTATCGACTTGAAGAATCTCTCTCTTGCTGCTGCCTCCTTCCTCGTCTCGAACTCCTCAAAATATAGTAGAACATACGGCACATGACCCTTCGTGTACTGAGATCTGCCGCTATTGTGTTCTTTAAGTCGTCTTTCAATATCTTTGCACTGTCCATAATAATAGCTTGAATCTCTCAGGCTTTGGAGAATATATGTAGAAAACACAACTCCCTCATCATTTCACAGAATTTGTCGCACATCATTCTTCACCGTCCCACAAGCTCTTTTCTCGAGATCGAGTCCGGCCGATTCCTCCGAAGGAGTCCTCCAAAGGAGTCCTTCGGACCTTCGGGAAACCACTCTCGCACCTCTCCGAAACGTGTAAATTTAATACTTCGCGGCGAGGTCTACAAGAAATACCTGAAGTCTGTGACTGTATTACATCATGGGTGTAACCAGTTCCCGAGTGATCCCGTTCCAACGAAAGAGCGCTTTTGAAGCCCGAGATGGCGGCTCGACGAACATGACGAATTCTCATCTCTAATCACCAAGCGCATTTAGTTTTGGGATTCACAATTAGACGCTGAATCAGGTCATGCGCAACGAGGTACTCTAAATTGTGTCGGCACTCGCTTCCTTGAAGATAATTCGCAGTAAAATTATCTTGGATTCCATGAGAGGTGCCGCTGCAGTCTTTACCAAAGATCTCCATAGTGAGTTGCGAACCCGATATGCGCTTAATTCGCTCATTATGTTCGTCGTCGTTACGCTTTCTATCATACTGTTTTCTACTGCCGGTGAAAGTATTTCACCGGGATTATCCGCCGGAATTCTGTGGATCATTATTTTCTTTGCAGCCATGAGCGGACTGTCGCGGTCCTTCGTCAGCGAAGAAGAGCGAGGCACGACAATGACGCTCCAGCTGTGGGCAACTCCCCTGTCTGTCTTTGTAGGGAAATTGTCTTTCAACGCCCTTCTGATTTATCTTCTCAACGCAATGATCGTCATCGTCTATATGTTGACGATGCCTTCGTTTGTGGTGCGGGCGCCTCTGATTTTCGTGGTGACCATTCTGCTCGGGAGTTTCGGACTCGCGTCGGCGTCAACGTTCATCGCAGCCATTATCTCGAAGGCGAATTCGAAAGGCACCCTTTACCCCGTTCTTTCGTTCCCGATTCTACTTCCGCTTTTGATGAGCGTTATTGACGCGACAAGACTATCTGTTGAAGGCGCGGGACTCGTTGAAGCACTTGACGATTTTAAAATTATGCTTTCATATTCGGTGGTCGTTACAACAGCTGCGATTGTTCTGTTTGACTTCGTATGGAGAGATTGATGAAAAACTGGATGAAAATTGGATTGGGCATATGGATCGCCGCGGTCGTCGCGTTCGGGTTCGCCATGCCGATCGGCGACATACCGGGCCTCGGCCCGAAAGCGCGGATCATATTCTTCCATGTCCCGATGTCGTGGCTCGCCGTGCTCGCGTTCTTTATGTCGATGTGGTACGGTATCTCGTATCTGCGAAAGAAAGACATCAAGGCAGATGTCAAATCGGTAACATCGGCTGAGCTCGGCTTCATATTCAGCATCCTGGCCACGATCACGGGATCCATTTGGGCGAGATTCAATTGGGGTAGCTTCTGGAACTGGGATCCGAGGGAGACCTCAATATTCGTTCTTCTTCTAATATACGGTGCCTATTTCTCTCTGCGGAGCGCGCTTGACAATGAGGAGCGGCGCGCAACACTATCCGCGGTTTACTCCATAATCGCGTTTGTTACCGTACCCTTCTTCGTCTTCATCATGCCGAGGATCATGTTCAGTCTTCATCCGGGAGGCGGGGGATCTGCGGCACCGATAGTAAATGCGAACGGCAAGATGTATATGGACATGAACATGCGGTACGTCTTCTATGCTTCGTTGATCGGATTCAGTGTATTGTACTTCTGGTTATTTCAGATTAGAACCAGGATAAGTCTTATTGCATTAAAAAATGAGGAGATCAATTGAATGGATTCGCTATTCAATTTTCTTGATAGTCATTCGCTGTACGTTGTGTTGATAATAGTCCTGGTGATCTGGCTGGGAATTTTTATCTATTTATTTCGTTTAGATAAGAAGGTCACCAGGTTGTATGAGAAAGCTGAAGGTGAAAAGGAGAAAGTGAAATGAAGGCGAAATATATTGTCGCGGGAATCGTAATAATTGCGTTCGTGATCTTCGGCGCGATTTCATTCATGCAAAACAATATCGAATACGTTACCGCGAAGGCAGCTGAGAACACCCATAGAACTGTACAGGTGAAAGGTTCATGGGTCAAGGACATGAATACATTTTATGATGCTCACACCAATACGTTCCACTTTTATTTAGTCGACGATCAAAAGACGGTGATCCCCGTTGTACTCGCCGGGGCGAAGCCGAACAACTTCGAAATCGCAAACGATATCGTCGCGAAAGGTCGTTATGAGAACGGGGCTTTTCAGGCGAGTGAAGTGCTAACCAAGTGTCCGTCCAAATATCAGTCGAAGACGGGTCCTCAGGCGTCTGCCGGGACCACTACCCAAGGTCTGAACTAGGACCGTATTTAATAAGTGTTCGAAACCTGGCCCCGGAATGATCTCCGGGGCTTTTTCATTCTTGCGTGCCCGGAAAACTCAGTTCGTCGAAACCAGCTTGTAGCCGGCCTTCTCAACTTTCTCCCTCACCCCGTTAGGGTCGAGTTCATTCTTGTATTGTACTTCGACGGTCTTTTTGGAGTGATCCGCTTTCACGGACTTGACACCATCGAGCTCGAGAAGAGCTTTTTCAACAGTCATTTCACAGTGATGACAGGTCATGCCTTCTACAGATAGTACTTTTTTCTTGTTGCCCATTCCGAACATTATTGACTCCTTGTAGTTAACTCAATCCTCAAAAGTCTATTTTCTTCTTTTTTAATCGAAGCGAATTACCCACTACAGTCACGGAACTCAGTGCCATAGATACAGATGCAACCATAGGGTTTAGTTGAAAGCCGGTAAGCGGAAATAGAACTCCGGCGGCAAGCGGAATCAAAATGATATTGTAAAAGAAAGCCCAGAATAAATTCTGTTTGATCGTTCTGAGAGTCTCTCTGGAAAGCGATATTGACATGGGTACCAGTCTCAAATCATTCTTAATGAGAGTGATGTCAGCAGTTTCCATCGCGATATCCGTTCCGCTTGCCATGGCTATGCCGAGGTCGGCCTGCGCAAGAGCAGGTGCGTCATTAATTCCGTCGCCGACAAAGGCAACTGCGCGGTTTGATTTCTGAAGATCCTTGATGACATTCAGTTTCTGGTCAGGATGAACATTGGCGACAAAGTTGTCGATACCTACGATGCCTGCAACTCTCTTTGCCGACGACTCACTGTCGCCGGAAAGGAGGTACACTTTTGCGCCGAGTTTCTTCACAGCCGCAATCGATTCCCGGGCTCCGTCCCGGACATAGTCGCTTACCAGTATAGCGCCGAGTATCACAGAATCCCGCGCGACGTAAAGAACCGTCGCTGCCTGTTCTCTGGCCTTCGAGGACACGTCAGACTCAAAGTCATCCGGTGATTCTCCGGATGAGCCGGACGCAAAGGCATATTTCCCGACACGGATTTTCGAACCGCGTGCCGCATCGTGGTACACTATTTCGACACCCTGTCCGGGAAAATTCTTGAAGTCGTGGATGACCGCGGGGCGTACGGTCAGACCGCGATGCACAGACTCCTCCACGACGGCCTTTCCCGCCGGGTGTTCGGAGTAACTCTCCGCCATAGCTGCGATGCGGATCAGTTCGTCCGCTGATATACTTGCCGCCAAAATTGTGTCGACGACCCGCATCTCGCCTGTTGTAATCGTTCCTGTCTTATCGAAGACGACAACCGTCACCTTTCGCGCTTCCTCAAGCGCGTCACTCCCTTTCACGAGGAGTCCGAGCTCCGCACCCCGTCCCGTCCCCACCATAATTGCCGTCGGAGTTGCGAGTCCGAGCGCGCACGGACACGCGACTATTAGAACGGCGACGAACGCGTTCAGAGCATGTGCCAGATGAGGAGAGGGGCCGACGAGCATCCACACAACCCCTGCGAGAAGCGCAATTCCAATCACTGTAGGAACGAAAACGGAGGCGACCCTGTCCGCAAGCTTCTGAACGGGCGGTTTCGAAGTCTGAGCTTCTTCAACGAGCTTCGCAACACGAGCAACAAAACTTTCCCTTCCGACTTTCTCGGCCTGGAGAGTGAGTACACCATCGAGACACATTGTGCCGCCGAGAACTTTTGAGCCGACCGTCCGCTCCACGGGCATGCTCTCACCCGTCAACATCGATTCGTTTACTGATGAGAATCCAGATATCACTTTTGAGTCAACCGGAATTCTTTCCCCCGGCCGCACAACCAGCAAATCTCCGACTTTTATTGTTGATATCGGGAGCTCGACTTCCCTCCCGTCAAGAAGTAATCGTGCAGTGGATGGCTGAAGGGCCATCAGTTTTCTCACGGCCTCAGATGACTTCGACTTTGCCCGGGCTTCAAGCAACCTGCCAAGAAGAATCAGAGTTATTATTACCGCACTCGTATCGAAGTACACGTCCGCGGACTGACCGGTCGATTTGAAATAAGCCGGCCACAATGTTGCGACGACGCTGTACGCAAACGCGGAAGCCGTACCCACCGACACGAGTGTGTTCATGTCGGCTGTTCCGTGACGGAGCGTAGTCCAGAAACCCCGAAAGAACTTGCTTCCCGAGTATGCCATGACAGGGATCGTCATTATCATCAAGATGAGATATCGTAACCCCGTCGGGATCGTATTTACAAAGACAAAAACTTCCGGCATGCTACCCATGATTATGGGTACAGACAAGATCACGGCAACTACGAACCGGCTTAAGAGAGCGTTATACTCTCTCCTATGAATGTTGTCAGCGGCTTTCAGTGCGTCTGCCTCATCTGTGGTGTCAATGATCTTATAACCAGCATCCGACACTGCTTCCTTGAGAAGGTCCATATTGACACGGGAGGGTTCGATAGATATGGATGCGGATTCCGTAGCAAGATTCACGACGGCGTCCTCAACTCCTTCTACCTTTTTCAACGCGTTTTCAACGCGAAGGACGCAGCTCGCGCAGGTCATACCCTCCACCGGGAGGGTAATTCTGATTTTGTTAATTCCTCCGACCTTTTCCGACATTTCCTTATTTCCCGCCCGAAGACCCGGGATTCCGGTCGAGCACAACTTTAATGTCACCCATCGACGCCTCATCCTTATCGTTCGTCGCCAAAATTACAATCCGGTCTTTCCTGTAACGGTCGATGAGAGTATAAACCATTTCGATTCCGGCAGGGTCGAGATTTGCCGTCGGTTCATCGAGAACTAGAACTGATGGCTGGTGGATCAACGCCGCAGCATATTTCATCCTCTGTTTCATTCCCGACGAGAATCCTCTCAACTCATCGTTCCTTCGATTAAACAATCCCACCAATTCAAGAATTTCATCCACGCTCCCGTCAACTGCCTTGGTTCCACGGGCTCGCATCTCTATTTCGAGATTCTCGGCCGCAGTAAACTCCCCGTAGAGTTCGAGATAGGGTGAAACGAATCCAACGTGACGATGTATTTCATCCCGGTCGACTGTTTTACTCCCTTCAGTCAGGATGACCTTCCCGGAGGTAGGCGATAAGACTCCACAGATAATTTTTGAGACTGTGGATTTTCCGCTTCCGTTCGGTCCGGTAACAGACAGCGTCTGACCCGATTCCACCTTGAAGGAAAGATTACTGAATACAACTCTTTTGTTGTAGACCTTCTTCAGTTGTTCGCCTGTCAAGATCATCAGTTTCTCACCACGGCGATTTTACCCTGAGCGCTATTGGTTCCGTCGCTGAGCACGTAAATGTATACCCCGCTTCCAACGATTCTTCCACTACTGTCTCGACCATTCCACGTAAAATATTTTCCTCTAAGGTAATAATCGATCGTCTGATCACCTGTAAGTCGTTTAATCAAATCGCCTGAAACGGTATAAATGGAAAGACTTGCATTGACCGTATTAGAAAAAGGATATGGCACTCTTAACAATTGAGTAGCCGGATTGAACGGCTGAGGAAACGCGAGATTATTCGTCGCGGCAAGTGCGCTGCCTGACACGACAGGCAGAACTTTCCAATTGTTTGTGTTGCTCGGTGAAAGAAAGACACAGTAACCGCCGGACAACTCTCTGATGCATCCGGAGTTCCCTGTCGAAATGCCGACGGAAAAAGGGAAATTAGTCGAATCATAAACAGTTGCAGCTCCAAAATTAGTGTTAGCAACAGAAATACCTATTGTATCCGGACCGTCATTAATCTGGAAGAAATGTTCGCTCAGTCTTTGTCCCGACTCGAGAAACGATACGCCACTCTGAGACAGGGTGCCGAAGCCGGCGATACTGACGAGAGGATAAGCCGCGGCAAGCGGGTAAGTAGACAGGCCGAACGATCCGGCAGATCCGGCTCTGTATGAAGTGAAGTAATTCCATTGGGCAAAGAGTAGAAATACGTTAGCCGGACCGGCCGTATTCAATTCGTCTTCAAGCGCCGGGATCACCTGCTCGCGGCCAATATTATTCCATATCGCTACCATCACGCTGCTTCCGTACTCATTCTGAACAAAGATTCCAAAGACACACCGTTCGTATCCTGCATAATTATCCGG
Source organism: Candidatus Kryptoniota bacterium (assembly GCA_036567965.1). Classification (NCBI taxonomy): domain Bacteria; kingdom Pseudomonadati; phylum Candidatus Kryptoniota; species Candidatus Kryptoniota bacterium. Next base: position 225,603 of record DATCTN010000030.1, on the reverse strand, counting down.
ATCATAAAGGTTAAAGGGCCTGTCGACATTGCTGAAGAAGTTTGGCAGGTACTGAAAATAATCCCTGATTCCAGGATAAACCACCTGCTCGAGCCATGTCGAGGTAAGCTCGTAAAAATAAATATCGTTCGGCCACAATCCGAAATTACCAACTTGAATTGCGTGATTGAATTCGTGTGCGACAGTTACCTTCAAGGCGGGAATCCCGCGTGTATAGGTAGTCTGAAATTCATTTCTGATTACCATCCACGTTGCGTAGGTCGCATTCGTCCTGTCGATGATCGGGCGGTTTTCATCCCAATCGGTGTAACCATATTCTCCTTGCGGGAGTGATTGGACATAGACGTCGTATTCGTATCCGCCGCCGGCTCCGCTGTCTGATGGTGGGGGAGGAAATCCGAGAGTATCGACTTCTATGGTGTACACATGATCGCAAATGTCGGCCACTGAATCGGCAAAGGCGAATGAGCTGTTCGGTATCGGCTGACTGGAGGAATTATAAAGACTCGGCTCAGACCCACCGGTAGTGTCGAAATGAATCCTGAATCTGCCCGACGAGCTCACGATGCTCGTGTCGTTCGTGGGTCTTTGCTGCAGCAATGACTTCAAGGATTTGTCCGCGGATGGAGACGCGAAATAGTGTGCGAGTAGATGGAAGCCGCACTTATTATATCCTTTAGTATTGAAATCCTCAAAAAACTTCTGGACCCTTTTCTTTTTTCCGGCCGCGATTCCATTCTGGGTCAAGGCAAGAACTATCAGGAAGCAGATGAATCCGCTAGAACGTGTGAACCGACACATATGATTCCATCTCATTAAGAAAATAGATCCTATTCTGTTCTGTCGATATAGCGATATCCGCGGGTTCATCGGAAACGTGCCAGGATTTATAAAACCGAATGGTTTCTCCATCTGTCACATATAAAAAGACCGCGTTCTGGGATGGAATCGAGTAAGCAACAAACCACGTTGACTCTTTTAGTGCAATCCTGATGCTCTCGATGTCGCCACCCGCAAAAGGGATGTTTATGATTGGATGCAACTCGATGGTTCGCGATTCGCCTACATGAATCCTGAAAACTCCTAATGTATCGCTCTTGACGACAGCGAAGGAAGGATATCCGCCCGGACTGGTCTCCAAAAAATATCCGCGTGAGGCCAAAACGGTGTCGTACATTTCCTCATTGCTTTCCAGGTTAACCAGAGTGAGAACCAATGTGTCCTGTCCCGCCTCGACAAGTCCGAAATAGGTTTGCGTCGGATCGAGCGCCAGTGTTGAAGTTAGATATTTAGATTTACCGGGCACGGTGTAATCCTTCTCGGTGAATTCACCTTTGGTCTTGGTTGAAGTAAAAACGGAAACCGCTACTGCGCTGTCCTGGCGTGAAACGTACGCAGCTCCAACTACTGCTGAACGCGCGTCGACTTTTCCCGCTGCCGAGAAGGGCATGAACTGAGTTTCGGCAGTAATCTCTCTGACATCATTTTCGTCCCCCGGCATTTCATACAGGTTCAAGAGACCCGCGTCGGCATACGAAACCAAGAGATAAACCGGATCCGAGGAGAGTAATTGAACTTCTGCAGGCTTCCCCCGGGTGCGCAAGTCAAGTTCAGATTGGACATCCATGGTCCCTCTGCCGGAATAATATCTGGAAGTTACTTCACCGGTCGAATCGGTTACGATGAGGTAGTTTGAGGTATCGGCCCCGCAAACCGTCAGAAACTCGGAGCCAGACCGGACAGGTACCAACATGTCAGGGGACTTAATGAATCTCACGGCGCTTTTCAAAACTTTCAGAAATTTCTGAGTAGGACTCGAAGCGACGATGTCCGCTCTGAATCTGGTTGGGAAATAGATCGGCGTCATGCTCCTGTAGTCCCGGCCTAATCCGGCGACACCGGCAAATCTGAAAATCCTTGCGACCGGGTCGTAGCAGAAGACCGTCACCTCGCTAGTCTCGCCCCCGTAAGCTGCGATATCAGTCGTTCCGTCACCTGAGAAATCGGCCATTCCGAAAGAGGTTACTGGAAAGACGGTATTCAAAGTCTGTCTAAGAAAAAACCTTCCGAATCCGTCGCCGCTGAAAATGTCGATCCTATTTTGTCGTGTGTACCCGACCACTATGTCGGGATAGCCTTTGCCGCTCAGGTCAGCCACTGTCAGTATTGAAGGCTCGCCGGTAAGATTGAAAATCACTGGCTGCGCAAAAGTCCCGTCGCCTCTTCCATAGAAGATGAGGAGCCGATGGTTGACCCAATCAAGAGCAGCCATATCGGGTACGAAGTCGCCATTGAAATCAGCAAAAGCAATATCGTTAAATGGTACAGCCCCCGTACTTCCGCGGACGGGCTGAGCTTGTCCGAACGAATCGCCTCCCTGGTTAAGCGAGACCGAAATCCCGAGCGAGAACCGGCCGAATGTGACTATGTCGAGTTTTCCGCTCGCTTCCAGGTCTACAGTCCTTATGCCTGTGCAGAGCGAGTCGATCTTGATTTCTTGCGAGACTATCGGCTCACCATCTTTGCTGAAATGCACCAGACACGCGTAGTTCGGTTTCATGAGGACAGCAATTCTAGTAGCCGGGTTCTGATCGGGTTTCTCCATCTCCACCGGGCTGCCGCACGAAATCGCGACGGGAGTATCAGGCAAGCTAACGACATTAGTGAGGATCAGGTTCTCCATCGAATCAGGCACAAAGAAATAGATCGCCTTTTCGGATTTTGAAATCGCGGCCACGCTGGTATGCCCGAAGAAATTTCCGACCACGAGTTGACCGAGAGGCGCTATGGTTGCCTGTGATTCGACTGCCTTAAACGCGGGAGAGTATGTTTGGGCGAAAACGGTCCCACTGGCTGCCAGGACTATTACAATTTGAAGTGCCAGTTGAGCAATGAGCCTCCTCGAAGTGTGACCGACGATGTCATCCATTTCTTTATCCGTTCAACCCTGATCGCGGGCGGTGTCGGACCAAATTCTCTTTGCCTCCTCACGATGCTTGAGACGCTGTTCGCGCCGGAATAGCGCCTGCTCAAAACGACGAACCTCTTCCGCAGTCTCGGGCTTTACATGAACCGATTTCACAGGCTTGCCTTCATTGTCGATGCTCACGAATGTCAGAAAAGCCGAATTGGAATGCTTCCTCTCGCCGGTCAACGGGTTCTCGGCAAGAACCTTCACTCCAACCTCCATTGATGTGTTGAACACTCTGTTGACACTCGCTCTAATGAGTACAAGCTGCCCGAGTTTGATCGGATTAAGAAAGCTAATCCCGTCGACGGCCGCTGTAACACAAACATGGTTGGAGTGTCTGCTCGCCGCTATTGCCGCGGCGATGTCGATCCAGTGCATCAACCTTCCGCCAAGGAGGCTGCCAAGCTGGTTGGTATCATTTGGCAAAACAAGTTCGATCATTTCCACCTGCGATTCGCCAACGGACTTGGGTTTCCGCTCGAACCCGGCGTCATTCACTTTGGTCGTGCTTCCCTTCCGCCCTTCGACGCATCGATATCAGTAAGGGCATTTACTGCACTCCTACCTGTCCGGACATGTTCAGCTGTCTCGCAAGGTCGTCCGCCTGAGTCTTGAGTGCGGAATTCGGGAACATGATATAGAACTTCTCGAGAGCAGCTTTCGCGTCGTTGTCTTTCTTCCTCATCATCAGAACTTTTACTTTCTCGATGGAAGCTTTGTCGGCGATACCCGAATCGTGGTACTGATCCAGAATTTCATCGTAGTACACGGTCGCCGCTTTGTAATATCCAAGAATCTGGTACTGTTGCGCTATGGCGTAATCTTTCTCCGCAAGTTTATTTCTCAGGTTCATTATTTCCTTTTCAGCCTCGCTCACCAGCGGGCTCGTGGGATAGTAGTCTATAAAACTCTGAAAAGCGTCAATCGCTTTGGACGTGTTGTCCTGGTCCAATTCGACTCTCGGCGACTGTTGCTCATAGCATTTCGCCACCTGAAACCGGGCCTGAGGAGCGAGTCTGGACGTAGGATAATTACGGATCAGGTTCTGGTATTCGAATGCGGCCGTCAGAAATTCCTCGCGATCGTAATAAGTCTCCGCGAGGTAGTACTGCGCGCTGTCTGCATAAGCGCTCGCCGGATACTGCTTCACCACGATATCGAATTCATTTTTAGCTTTGTCATACGCACCGTCACGCAAGTACGCCATGCCGGTTCGAAACGTTTCCCCTGCACCCTGAATAATGACTTCTTCGGTTGAAGAGCACGACTGCAAGAGCACAGCGAATCCTATCAAGAAGAAGACTCCGAAGATAATTTTGAAATTCATTCAACTCCCTCTGAGTGTAAAGAAAAGGTAGACGATAACCCCGGCCGCAGCTACAAAAAGTATTGGTTGTAGAATGTCATCGAGGATTCCGGAATTTTCGAATTTTCCCCTTAGAAAACTGTACGAACCAGATTCCAATTCTGTGATCTCACTTTCGCTGATCGTGTCCACGTAAGAGTATCTCAAGGATTTTGAAAATGCGACTTGATCTTTTAGCACAATCTCAACTGAGTATTCGGAATGTATTGATCTTATGACGTCGGACGAACCGAACACATGCGAGCTTACGGGAGCGGAATAGGAAACTTCCATCAGGGGAACTGTCACTCTCATCGACGCAGTCGACGCGGAATCTGAGAGGAGCTTGATCCCCTTTCCAAGTAATCCCTCCGACACCCTTTGGTGAACAAACTCATCGATTTCTCTTCGTGCCGATCTGTAGTCAAGCGAGGTGATGCTGTCCTTCCTCAATATCCCTGTCACGACATTCACAAGCGAGTCGATGTGGGAACTGACCACCTCGTAGTTCGTTGGTCGATCGGAGCTCCGTGACGCGCACGGAAGCAGGCTCGAAACGATTACGAATCCTGATATGGCCAGTGCCGATTTCATCACGCGTAAATTCCGCGAACTTTGAGCGTCCTGGCAACTTTGTCTATCGCCAGGATGTAAGCTCCAAGTCGCATAGACACTTTGTGTTTCTCGGCTGACATGAAGACATTTGTGAAAGCATCGTGCATCATTCGTTCCAGGCGTCTATTGACCCGGTCAAGTGTCCAGAAGTATCCCTGGCGGTCCTGCACCCACTCAAAATAGCTGACAGTCACTCCGCCTGAGTTCGCCAGAATATCCGGGACGACGAGAATTCCATTCCCGTCAAGTATTGGATCCGCCTTGGCAGCAGTCGGGCCATTGGCACCCTCGACAATAATCTTCGCCTTTATCTTCGACGCGTTCTTGTGAGTAATCTGATCCTCGCGGGCCGCCGGCACAAGGACATCAACCTCAAGTTCAAGAAGCTCCTCATTCGATATCGAATCCCCGATGCCGCTACCTTCGAGGACGCGGTGCTTTTGAACCCACTCGATCGCCTGGTTGACGTCGATGCCTTTCTTATTATAATATCCGCTGCTTACGTCGCTGATCGCGACCACTTTCAAGCCCTGTTCGCTAAGTAGTTTAGCAGAAACCGATCCCACATTTCCGAAACCCTGAACGGCGCAAGTCGTCTGCTTCGGATTCAGACCTCTCTTTGCCATTGCGGCGAAGGTCATCACCATCACTCCGCGTCCCGTGGCTTCACGCCGCCCAAGTGACCCGCCGATGATCAAAGGCTTCCCCGTGACAACGGCGGTTTCGGTCTTGCGACTGTGCATGCTGTAAGTGTCCATGATCCATGCCATGATCTGCTCATTCGTGTTCATATCCGGAGCGGGAATGTCTTTGTCAGGCCCAAACACATCCAGCATGTTCGCCGTGAAGCGGCGGGTGATCTTCTCAAGCTCAACAGGCGTCAACTTTGAAGGGTCGCACCTGACTCCGCCCTTCGCACCGCCGAACGGTATATTTGCAATCGAACATTTCCATGTCATCCATGCTGCAAGCGCTTTCACTTCATCGAGAGTCAGATCGGGCGAATACCTGATTCCGCCTTTGGACGGTCCGAGGGCATCGTTGTGGATCACGCGAAATCCCTCAAAGACTTCAATTTCACCGCTGTCCATCTGAATTGGGATTGAAACTATCACCTGTTTGACAGGCGTTTTCAAATATTCATAAACGCCGCGTTCAAGCTCCAAAAGTTCCGCCGCGACATCGAACCGCTGCATCATTGACTCGAAAGGATTTTCAATATCTTCAATGGGTGCCGGTTCTTTGTAGATCGTCGAGTCCATATGTCTCCTGGATTTTTAGTAGAGGTTTTTTCCTGCCGCTAACGCTTCCAGCCTTGCTATCCGCTCCTCAGTTGGAGGATGCGTGCTGAAGAGTCCCGATAAAGATTTTGCCTTTAAGGGATTCACAATAAACAAATGGGCGGTTGAAGGCTGCGCCTGCATAGGTATCTGTTGCGCAGCCGTCTGAAGTTTACCCAGCGCACTTGCCAATGAAAGTGGTTTCATTGAAAGCTGAGCGCCTGATTCGTCGGCTTTATATTCCCTCGAACGCGATATCGCAAGCTGTATTAACATTGCTGCAATGGGAGCGACTATTATCACGAACAGCTCGCCAAGCGCCGACGAGTCGTCGTCGCGCCCGCGTCCTCCGAAAATGAACATGGACCAGCTCAACATTTGCGCGATGTATGTTATTGCTCCCGCAAACGTCGCAACAATAGTCGACGTAAGAATGTCGCGGTGCAAAACGTGTGACAACTCGTGGCCGATGACCGCCTCGAGTTCCTCGTCGTTCAGTGTCTTCAGGATTCCTTCGGTCACAGCCACCGCAGCGTGCTGCGGGCTCCTTCCAGTCGCAAAGGCATTTGGAGTTTCCGTCGGTATCACATAAAGTTTGGGCATCGGGATACTGGCCCGCGTGGCAAGCCGGTGAACCATCGAGAAAAGCCTCGGTGCCTCCGCCTCGCTGACCTGCTTCGCCCTGTAGCTCATAAGTACCATCTTATCCGAGAACCAGTAGGCAAAAAAATTCATGGCAAGGCTGAAGATAAAGGCATATGTCAGGCCCGTCTTGCCTCCGATCAGGTTTCCAATGAACAGGAAGAGCACCATCATCAATGTCATAAAGAACACTGTCTTCAAAGTATTCTTCATAAAAAAATCATATCTCCTTTCCAAAATGAAGCATCGGACAGCGAAACAATTTATCAAGCATGGCACGGACTTGCAAGGCAGCACGAGAACCCTAAATGACTACATGCAAGTCGATTGCGCCAATCACTTAAGATGGGAATGAGTAGCGGAATGCTCCGGCTAATAACCCAGATCTTTAAGATGAGACATCAGGAGTGCGGGATCCTCATCGAGGAAATGCCGTGCAAAGAGTCGGGCCCTGTCGACTTCGGCAAGGTCTATTCCGTGAGACACGAGATCCTCGTCGTACAGTTTGCACGCCGCAAGAACTTCACCATGGGGCGAAACGATTTCGGACCCTCCCCAGAAATTCACTCCATCTTCAAAACCGACACGGTTAGTGAACGCGAGGAAAACGCTCAGGAGACGGGAGATACTCTTGTGCTGTTCACTGTTACTCTGGTAAGCGGAGTGCTCCTTCCCTTCTCCCGACAGACGGGTAGGACTCGCGGCAGCAGCAAGGATTAGCTTCGCGCCCTGAAGCGCGAGCAAATACGGAAGCGAAATGTGCCACAGGTCTTCGCAAATCAGGAGCCCGATCTTCCCGAATTTTGTATCAAAAGCTTCAACCTTTTTCCCAGGCAGGAAATAACGCTGTTCCTCAAAGATCCCGTACGTTGGGAGATAAACTTTGAAGTGAACATGTTTTATTTCACCCGCTTCGAAGTATATGAGCGCGTTTCTTATCGCTCCGGTCTCCTCCCGCACAATTCCGCCGACAACTATCGAAATCTTCTTGCTCAACGTTTTGAACTTGCCAAACGCTTTGTCGTTGATAGGAAGCGCAAGCTCGGAATTGAGGTCGCGCACCGAATAGCCTGTGAGACCGAGTTCAGGGAATAGAATCAGATTGGAACCCTCTTCACGCGCCCGCTCCACGAAATCTACGTGATGAGCCAGATTCCACGCGACATCACCCAGCCGCGGCCTGATCTGAGCGACAGCCAGTTTCAGCTTCTCCACCTTTCTATTCCTCGATTATATCGTTCGGGAGCTCATTCGATTTTCCCCCGGCGGCCGGAAGCTTATCCTTCAATATCGTCCCGATCTCTGAAAGAGACATCGTCAGCCCGTGATAAAAATTACTCTTCGAAAAATGTTCGGAGAGTTTTTGCGCGACCGAGGTCCAATACTCATCCGGAAGAACTTTCACAACTCCCGAATCAGCGAGAAGCTCGAACTGCCTTTCACTCACCAGAATGAAAACCAGTATCCCGGACCTGTTGTCAGTTTTCGACATCCCGAGAAGCACAAATTCTCGTTCCGCAACTTGCCGCGCTGTAAGTTTGCGTTCGCTCCAGTGTTTTCGGTGGCGAACCACTACGCGGATCTCAGCCGAAGTATTTTTTTCTATCTCGGCAATTTGCGCACTCAGATTGGTGAGTTCCTGCCTGGAAATTATTCTTCTTTGAATCATGCTTCAAATCTCTTATTGACAGCGGGAATAATCTGCTTCAGTCTCTTAATCAGTTCTGCAAACTTTTCCGGCTTCAGTGATTGCTTGCCGTCCGAGAGCGCCTTTTCGGGAGCCGGATGGACTTCTACAAGAAGGCCGTCCGCTCCGGCTGCAACAGCGGCGAGAGCCATTGGTGTAACAAGTTCCCAGCTACCCGTTCCGTGACTCGGGTCTACAATGATCGGAAGATGCGACAGGTGCTTCACAAGCGGAACGGCATTGAGGTCTAAAGTATTTCTTGTGTACGTTTCAAAAGTTCTTATTCCGCGTTCGCAGAGAGCGATATTGTAATTTCCCTGGGAAGCGATATACTCCGCCGCCATCAACCACTCTTCAATCGTCGCAGCGAGTCCGCGCTTGAGCAAAATCGGTTTTCTGGTCCGACCGACCGCCTCGAGGAGTGAGAAGTTGTGCATATTGCGCGCACCTATCTGCAGCATGTCGGAATAATCGCTGACAAGTTGGACCGTCTCAGTATCCTTCACCTCGGTGACTATAGCCATGTGGTATTTCTCAGCGGCTTCCCTGAGATACTTGAGTCCTTCTTCTTTCAATCCCTGGAAGGCATATGGCGAAGTACGCGGTTTGTAAGCACCGCCACGAAGAACCTTAGCGCCCTGCGATTTGAGAAACTCCGCGAGTTCCATAATTTGATCACGGCTCTCGACTGAACACGGACCTGCCATTACGACAAGTTCAGGTCCTCCCACATCGACGTCACCAACCCTGACAATTGTATCTTCCGGTTTGACATCTCTGCTTACGAGCTTGTAGGGTCTGCTGACAGGAATACACTCTACGACGCCGGGAAGATTTGTGAAGAGACTAGGGTCTACAGCTCCCTTGTTGCCGGTAACGCCGATGGCGATCCGCAGCGAGCCTGGAATCTCATGAGGGGTCCAGCCGAGCGATCGAATTTTTTCCTCGACTCGTTCGATTTGCTCGTCGGTCGCCCCCTTTTCCATGACTATGAGCATAGATGCCGCCTGCGAATTTTACCAGCTGCCACTTGCGCCTCCGCCGCCAAACGATCCGCCGCCTCCGCTGAATCCACCTCCTCCAAATCCACCTCCACCGAAACCACCGCCGCCCCATCTTCCTCCTCCGAATCCTCCGAGGAACAAAGGGAAAATCCACCAACCGCTTCTGGTCCCGCGCGACGAGGCGGAATACCGGCGGTTACCGAAAAGCATCGGGAATATGAAAACAAAAAAGATAAATACCAGTATCGGAATTGCATTTACATGACCCTTGTGCTTCTTAAGGTCAGCGTGGAATGTTCCCCCGATTTGGGCAGCCATGGCCGTTATACCTTTGTCGATACCGCTGTAGTAATCACCATTTTTAAAATCGGGCACGACCAGCTCATCGATTATGTAACTGGCGATTGCGTCCGGCACGCTTCCCTCTAAACCATATCCAACTTCGAACCGGGTCTTATGATCGCCGACATCGACCGTGAAGAGAACACCGTTGTCTCTCCCCTTCTGGCCGATCTTGTTATGCTCGGCGACCGACATCGAATAACCCTCAAGGTCCCCATCCGGAACTGATTTTACAATGAGAACAACTATCTGATTTGAAGTGGTGTCTTCATAAGTCTTTAGTCGAGAATCCAGCGCCTGGATTTGATCAGACGATAGCACGCCTGAAAGATCAGTGACATACGCGCTGAGAGCAGGAACGGATTGAGCATTGCTGATTCGGACTGCAGAAAGGAGAACCGCTGCAACCAGAACGAAGAACCGCAACAATAATTTTCGGTTCATCAGAACTGCACTTTCGGCGCGGTGGCTGCACCCTGAGTAGCTTCAAAGTACGGGCGCTCGTGAAATCCACCGAAGGACGCAATGATAGACGAGGGAACGGTGCGCACAAGGACATTGTAACCCTGCACAGACTCGTTGAACCGTCTGCGTTCCACGGCGATCCTGTTTTCAGTTCCTTCGAGTTGCGCCTGCAACGACAGGAAGTTCTGATCGGCTTTTAGATTTGGATAGTTTTCAGAGACTGCCATGAGTCTGGTGAGCGCCGAGCTCAGAGCGTCCTGCGCCTGTTGAAATCTCCTGAACGCCTGGGGATCGGAGAGAACCTCAGGGGTAATGGTGATCTTGCCGACGCTCGCGCGGGCTTCCGCCACATTCTCGAAAACACTCTCCTCGTGCTTCGCATAACCTTTCACAGTCTCGACGAGGTTTGGAATCAAGTCAAACCGTCTTTGATATTGGTTCTCAACCTGTCCCCATGACTGCTTCACATTTTCGTCGTACGAGACAAGCTTGTTGTACACTCCGAATCCCCAACCGACGACGCCAAGTCCTATTAGAATGATTACGCCGAGGATTGCCAGTGCTATTATCGCTCCGCGCGACATAATGAACTCCTTTGTTTAGTTAAATTTAGATAAGGGCCTAGTGAAACTCAAGAATGTTCCCCTCCCGGTAGTCGGCTACTTTGACGCTACGGAAATGTCCCATCGTTGAGTACTTTACCACAAAAAAAACACAAATGTCATTCCCGAACGCTCCTATCGGGAATCCAAATGACAGTAAGATACTATGTCAATGACACACCTCTTTGAAAACAGACCATCACCCCCTCCTTTGGTATTGGCTCAGTTTGGTTCACCCAGAGCTACCTTGCGAAGGTTTCTGAGCAGAAGCCTAGCTACCTTCGCAAGGTTTCGACGCGGCGGTCATACTGAGCCAGCACTCCTGCTTTCCGCTCCTTGAAAAATTCTCCTTCTCCACCTAATTTTATTGAAAAGAGAAAGAGACATGGCAGAGAAACTCATCTTTGAATTATCGCACCGTGGCCGAAAAGGTTACACACTCCCCCGTCAAGAGGTCCCTGAAGATGCGTTTCTCGGAACAGTGCCGGACAACTTGAAGCGCACGGCTCCGGCGGAGTTGCCTGAGGTAAGCGAGAACGAAGTCGTCAGGCATTTCGTCAGGCTATCCGGAATGAATTATCACATCGACAAAGGATTTTACCCGCTCGGCTCGTGTACCATGAAATACAATCCGAAGGTGAACGAGAAGACGTCATCGATGGCGGGTAACGCCGACATACACCCGATGGAGCCGCAGGAAGCCGTTCAGGGCGCACTCGAATTGATGTACAACCTGGGCAGACTGCTCGCGGAAATCGCGGGGATGTCAGAAGTGTCGTTGCAGCCGGCGGCCGGTGCACAGGGCGAGCTCACGGGAATAATGCTCATCAGGAAATACCACGAGTCCAAAGGAAAAACCCGAAGCAAAATACTTGTTCCTGACTCCGCCCACGGCACAAATCCCGCGAGCGTCGCGATAAGCGGGTACAAAGCAGTCAGCATCAAGTCGAACGGGAACGGGACTGTAGACCTCGAAGATCTGAAGAACCATCTTGACGACGAAGTTGCCGGTATGATGTTAACGAACCCCAACACGCTCGGGATTTTCGAGACCGACATCGTGAAGATATGTAAAATGGTCCACGACGTTGGCGGGCTCATGTACATGGACGGCGCGAACCTAAACGCTATCGTCGGACTCGTGAGACCGGGTGACATGGGCTTCGACGTCGTGCACATAAATCTCCATAAGACGTTCTCGACACCGCATGGCGGAGGTGGACCGGGCTCAGGACCTGTAGCCGCCAACGACAAGCTGAAAGAATTTCTCCCTGTCCCGGTTATCGAAAAAAGCGGCGACAGGTTTGTGTTGAATTCGGAAAAGAAGAATTCAATCGGTAAGATACATTCTTTCTTCGGAAATTTCGGAATGCACGTGCGCGCTTATACGTATATCCTTTTTCATGGCCCAGACGGGCTTCGGGGAAACAGTATAAACGCGGTTATCAACGCCAACTACCTCTTAAGCAAGCTGAGAGGCGCATTTGTCCTGCCGTACAACGCGCGCCCGATGCATGAGTTCGTTCTGTCCGCCGATCTGCAAAAGGATCGCGGCGTTAAGACGCTCGACATCGCGAAACGAATACTCGATTACGGCTATCACGCCCCTACCATTTACTTTCCGCTGATCGTGCATGAAGCGTTAATGATCGAGCCGACGGAGACAGAGACGCGAGAAACGCTCGACGCGTTCGCCGAGGCTCTCCTCAAGATTGACGAGGAATCAAAATCTTCGCCCGACACCGTGCGTTCAGCCCCCTCGACGACTCCGGTAAGCCGACTCGACGACGCATTCGCCGCAAGGAATCTCAACGTCTGTTTCAAAGAGTGAAACAACCGGACCTCAACGACGAAAAGATCGCGGAGCTTCTGCGGGACGCAAAGACGATTGCGGTTGTAGGTGCGTCACCCAGCGCGGAACGCGACAGCAACGCGATCATGCTCTATCTCGCGAAGATCGGGTACGACGTAATCCCGGTCAACCCAAATTACGAAGAGATTGCAGGGATGAAATGTTATCCAACCGTAACTGCGGCCGGCAGGACTGTAGACATTGTCGACGTGTTCAGGAGAAGTGAATTCGTCGAAGAGGTAGCCGCGGACGCGGTCGCCGCAAAGGCCGGGACGCTCTGGATGCAGCTTGGAGTGATCAACGAGGCCGCCAGGGATTTCGCTTCCGATAACGGGTTGAACGTCGTAATGAACAAGTGCATCATGGTGGAACACCGAAGATTAATCAGATAAACTTCGAAACTTCAAAGTTCAGAAGTCAAATTTCAAATCGACAAATAAGATCTCAAATCGAGAAGTTCGGACGGATAGGATCGAAACAAAAAATCGGATCGCTGTCCAACACTCAGTCTAAGTTGAGTCTAGGATGCCTCACTGAGAGAGATTCAACTTAACCATCATTCAGTTACGCGGTGGAAGGTGGATGAATTGGCAGATCGCGGTTGAATCAGGACGACCGAGGAAGTTTGCCTCTCTCATCGCGATCCGATAAAACGGCTGCCATTGAAGTGAATCATATGGTCAGGAGAATCGGCCAACCACACTTCCGTCTCCCAAGCTATGTCGAGCGTGTGTCTCTTAAACTCAGTGAAATCTGGAAAGGCTGTGACGTAAACTTTTCCGGCTTTGCAGTCCTTCAACAGCTCTTCGAGTTCGATGATCCGCTTTGGTGACACGGGACCATGAGCAGTGACTGCCTCGATTACAATAAGCCACTTGCGCAGTTTATCGTACAGGACCACATCTGGAAACTTGGTGTGCTGATCAAACGTTATCCCTAAACTTTCCAACCCAATAGCATCGCAGTATAGATCTTTGTTGGCAGCGTCTCCAAGATAAAGGAGAATACTGCCCGAGGCAAACCTCGGAGCGAACTGCTGGACAATAGCTATTTGAAGTTCGTTGTGCTTTCCGGGCGAAAGACTTAACTCAGTACCATCAGCGAGCTTGAGAGGAATCATGCCAAGCTTTCGTTGACTCGAATATTTCTCACGTAACGTTCCGACCTTCTTCTTGAAATCCTCAAGCTCTTTTTTCCAGTTGGTCGTACTATAAGCTTGGACTACCTGCAATGCTTCGTCCGTCAAACGGTAATGATTGTCTTTGCTGTTAGTCGGAAGGTTGGGGTCTTCCGGGTTATGGTCAACTATACCAGCTTGGACAAACTGGTGAAGGGTCTGACGCCTGAATGTCTCACGGGAGTTTTCGGCGTAGTTTCTTCCGTAGTGCTCCCGGATGAAACGCATTATACCTGGGAACCTCGGATTCTTTTTGTTTCCAACAACGGACATGCTCAGCTGCTTTGCCTCAGGCCAGCTTCCGTCCTTTTTCAGGTCGCACAGGGCTAGGAGGGTGAGCGCGGACCGTTCGTTCTGTTGTCCTTTAGGGAGTCCCAACGCTTCTAAGATTTCCTTGGCTTCGCGTAGCTTGCTCATTTAGTTACAGCTACCTCCTCACTAAACAACTCACCCACTACATGATTGACCGTCGCTTCATTGTAGTCATTGCCTGCGATAATCCTATTGCCGATCTCTTTGATTGTTTCCAGGGGTGGCAGAGTCATTTCCCTCAACTCCGTCGCACTCACATTAACGTTGCCGTTGAATGTTCTGAAATAGGTATCGAATAACTTGCTATTCAAGAGGGCGGCAATTCCGACCGCTTCATTTCTCTGCAAATCTCCCTTTAGGCGGTAGATGTAGTTAAGCTTATTTTCAATTCCGATATATTCCGGTTCATCAGGCATCACAAAATGAGGCGCGGCGATCAGCCTGCTCCTGTCATCCTTCGCGCTGAACCGCCGCAGCAGGACATAGTTACGGTTGGGGAGAAGAACGTTGTCGCTTGCTCTACAAATCTCGATGTACTGGCCATTGCCGGGTTTATGAACCGGCCACCGAACGTTCATCTTCGTCACATTGTGAAGCCAGTATAGCGGTGCCAACAAGACCTTTCCGTTCTCAAACGTATCCCTGATGAATCTCCGAGCCCGAAACGCGACTACGCGGCCCGTGGATATTTGGAACCCATAATCTCTCAACCTCTGATTCCAACTTTTGAAGAGATTGATCACGTTCTCTTCAGTGTCGGTAACGGGGAGATGCAAAATCTTCTCGCGTGAATCGAGATCGAGCAGAAGTGACTGTGTGTGCGTCTTCTCGCTCAATAAATCTAGGTCTCTCATTCCGTGAGAGGAAGAGATGACAATCTGTGGGCGGGCTTCGCTCTGGTTTAATGACTTTGCCTTGATGATGAGAAGCTCTTGAAGCACATCGTCTCGCCTGAATGTCTCATGGCGGGATACAAACAGGTGGACGCGGTTCACCTGTACGTTAGAGAAAAAGAATTTCCGGAACGCCCTAAAATAGTCTCCCGATGCAAAGCTTCTCGGCGTGATAAAAATAAGCTCTCCGTTTCTATTCATTAACTTTGACGCCACCGCCATGAAGAGCGCATAGATGTTAGGCTGACCGCTGACAACGCACTCGGCGACTTTTGTTCTCAGGTCTTGCTTAGAAAGTTTGAAGTACGGCGGATTAGAAATGATATAGTCAAAGCTCTCCAGTTCCGGTTTAACAATAAGACCGATGGCGCGGCCATCTTCAAAAATCCGGCTGTTTTCAATTATGAAATCTTTTGCAATAATCTTGTATTTAAGCTCAACGTCTTTCTCACGGAGCCACCGTCCAAGATACTCAAGGGCTCTTTCGGCAAACTTCAAGATACTTTTGTCGGTCTCGTAAGCTGTCAAGTCGATTGAACTTATTCTTCCCCGTTTTTCGATCAGGTTCTCAACCAGCGCGCAAGTCAATATAGCCGTGCCGCAGCCGGGATCGAGGATCTTAATGGAGCGCTTCGAAGTATCCGCAAGCCCGCCCATGAAACGTGCAATTGCAGTCGGAGTGAAGAATTGCCCCTTGATCTTCTTGTGGTTCTTTGTCGCGAAGGTAGAATACTCTAGTCCTAACCTGTCCGCATAATCGGTGGGAAGCTCACCCTCGAGCGGTTTTGACTTGAACTTTCCTGTCACAGCTAAAAGTTAACACGGTTACCTAGGGTGAACAAATGGCAATTGCACAGTAGAGCGATCTTTCGGTGAAGACGGTAGTGGGTATCCACCTCTTCAGACTTCGGTCTTAGCCCCATTTTGCAGTTTCTTATAACCGTCAGCCATGATCTTCTTAGCTAACTTGGAGAGCAGTTGCTCCTGCATTTGCTGCTTCTTTGATAAGGGCTTTTTCTTCGGGATGGTGATCCTGACCAATCTTGGTTTTGTCTTCCCTTTTAGTATTCCTCCGTCAAAATAGTACAAGCCGCTCATTTCTACGTAGACTTTCGGTTGTACGTTATGGGCTCCTTCACGGTACACTTGTTTTTCCCCCAGCATTGCCCAGAACACTTCAAGATTATTTTTCTTGAGGTAGTCAAAAAACTCTCTTTTTCTGACAAGAAGGCAGGAAATGCTTCGAGTTCTTACTGAGGGGTCGAACGCCATGATTCTGCGCGACCGATCAACCACTTCGCCTTCGAAAGAACCAAGACGAAGGTTCATACCGTTGAATACAGGCTTGTTCAACATCATAAATCTTATCGCTTCATCCTTCGAGCAATCGTATTCCTCCCCCCACAAGAAGTTCTCAGTCGTGACCATCACTTTTCCGTTCGCTCTTTTACCTGGTGGCGTGACATCATGCCAATCGTCTCCTCGATAGTAATGGCTTGCGAATGAGTCATACGCAGGGGACCAATACATCTCTCTATAGAACACTTCATATAAACTATCTCTGGATTCGGGCATCCATCTGCCCATGAAGTTCACATGATTGAGAGATGTTTTTATTTTATTGAAGTCTTTTGACTTTGCCAGATAGCTTCGCAGCTGACACCAGACTATCTTCTGTGGAGAATCCTCTCGGCCAGCCGGCGGCGATTGCCACTCTGGATGTATTTCCAATACCAACCATGCTACACCCTCAGGGTCTTGAACCTCTATAAGGTTTCTGCATTCAGGTATAGTTTTCGTATCCTTTAACCATTTTGTAGCTTCATCATCCCAGGCATTGTATTGACAACCAAACCACCAGCGCCGTGAATGCTTCTCGTATCGTTCAGAGAGAGTTTTCTTAACTGTGATGCTGGGATCAATGTCCCTAACGTATGGCTCCCATGGTCCTTGAAAATCTATCAGCTTCTCTACTCTCCAGGAGGAGTCGTCTTGCATTTGGAATTTGTCCGAAACTTGCGCCAATAATTCATAGAATGCAATCCACTGATATTTCTTGCCGATCCTTTCAATCTTCCTCCCCGACCTCCCAACATAGCTTTGTCGGTGATCGATACCACGGTCATAGTACCCATGCTTTTCTACATCATATCCCAATTCAAAAATTCTCTTCAGTGCCACGTTACTCAATCCTTGGGGATCTAATTTGTTCCATTGCCTAAATGCACTTTGAAATATATACCTACCAAAGTCGCCATAGCGAGCCACTCCTCTCCCGTATTCTGTCACCATAGAGTACACAATAGCGTTCTGACTCCAAAAGTGATCTTTGAAATCCTCCGAGTCATGCTCAAATTCATATTTTTTTATATCTTCATTTGTCGGAAACACTGTCGGGAAATCGCTCTTGAAAGGGGGGCGAATTCTCACTGCGTCTATATCAAGAGAAATTCCTTCACGAAGAGCGATCTCAATGACCCCTCTCGCATAATCCCGAAGCAGAACATGCGGGTAAATTTTTTCTTTGAGGAATACAGTTTCGTAAATGTACTTGCTGAGGTTCTTCAAGCCGTCAAGTTTCACGGACCTAAGAGTTGTTCCATAAGCGACCGCGAACAGCCGTTCGTAAACGTAAGGATCGTTTACTCCTTCGAACTGCCGCAAGATTGCCTCCATGATGTCGAGTCTTTCATGTAAGAGGCATACCATTGCTTTCGTGGCCGAGTCCCTCAAGTACCTATTTGAACTCGTGAAAAACCACGCCAAGACAATTCCGATAAGCCTTAAAGAATCTGATGACGCGTTCGATACATTCTCAGGTAACCAAGCCCAGTCTACTATCCTGGCTATGATGGATTCTTCGTCGAAATTGGAGTTTATGTAGATTGTCCACCATGCATCCCGATCTGCAAGCGTGAAGCGGGAAAGATGTTTATGAAGAAATTCGGCGTTAAACGGGTGCCTCGGGTTTGATGCAATTAAGAGGAGCATCTCTAAGAAGTGGTCCTCCGTTCTTTCGCCCTCCGAAATGAAATTATTGATATAGGATAGGACTCTATGGGATACGGTCTCAACTTTCCTCCATATTAAGGATTCTATAAACGCATTTACGACGGTGTCATAGTCTCGCGTGCGAGGACACAGTTCGTAGAATTCAAATCCCACGGCCTCTGGTAAAATTATAGAGAATGCTTCTATCATCCCTGAGTTCATTAAGGCGGATTCTTCATCAGCAGCAAGTGTTGAAAGTCGTTTGATTAATGAAAACTTCAACCGACAAGAGGCTCTCAGACAGCTTTCAAGTAATGCTGTCAATGGTGAGATTTTTTTCGCATTGATTTGCCTACGCATCCAAATCTCGGGCCCGAGGAATTGCTTGACAGTCAAGTCGGCGACTCTCATATCGCCGAACCTTTCATACGTGAAGTAAACCCCCTCTTTCGTTTTCTTTGTATCAATCCAAAACATGTCTTTCGAAAAAACCCCCTCGGAAATAAGTTGCTCCAGGAAATTGTTCCTTGATGGATTTATCTTTCTTAGCTCAGATTCTAAAAGATCGAACGCTTTTTCATACGGAACCCACTTCTCCGATGAAACTCGAACTTCATTGGCAATGAGATATACACATCTCCCCACTAAATCCAAAGAATTGGAATAATCGAGTTGGTCTGGCCTCGCAAGTTTATTATTTACTGCTGATAAATAATATTCGAATATCTTTGTTACTCCCTCATAGCCTTCTGGAGGTCGTGTGAGTCCCGATTTCTTCAAGCCTTCGCAGAATAGTTTTAGGAACAATGGGTTCTGGTATTCAGGATGCAAAAGAGGGACACTTGGGGTTTCTATTCCATAGTATTCAAAGAATTTCTTTGTGGCCGCATTTTCCACTCCAGCAAAGCCCTCATGATTGACCCGTAAGGCCAAATCGGCAGGAATGATTTCTTTTGGAAGTATAATGTCCTCATATGAACTTCTGACGCTTAGGACGAGACCAAGCCATCTGTATTTCTTAAAAGTCTTAATAAAAGCCTTAATAGTATTCGGCCATATTAGTTTTCCTCTTCCCTCGTTGATAGCATCAATGAATACCAATATCCGTGAGTGAGATGCTTCGGCGCGCGAATCTAACGCCCCAAGAAAATCATCCTCACTCCCCTCAAGTCTCAATACGTTTTTTAATATCTGGGTCCAAGGCTCTTCCTCAGTGATAAGCTTCTGTCCAAGCAATAAGATGCTCATGTGGCCAATCTGTTGCATATGTTTTGCAGCATCTGCAAGAAGGTGCGACTTACCCACACCAGCCTTTCCAGTGACAATGAGGATTGGATTGTTGGCAAGGATCGGAAGGTTACTCTCGAGCAATCCTCCCAAGTCCAAAATACTTTCGCTAAGCTCGTCGAGATCATCGCTCTCCTGCCTATAGTTCTCTTTCTCGTCTCCATTTACATTTGACTTTGCGTTCTCGGAGAGCTGCCGTTTTGATAGATAAATTTCCTTTCGGTGGGAATCGAGGCCGTCAAGGAATTTTGAACTTAGATTCTTCAATGAGGCAACATCTATTGGTTCACATTCAGAAAGGTCTGTCGGATCAAGTTTCCCAGTTACCTTTCGCAAGTATTCCTCCGTTTCACTCCTCAGCCGACCTAAATTGCGTTTTTCCAGTCGCCTAATAAAATTGTCCCCTTTTTCCTTGATCTCAACCAAATGATTCCTCAGAACATTTCTAAATCGCTCGGTTCGCGCCATGGCGTCAAATAGTCGGGCAATTCCTAGTTCAACGTTAAGCTCGTCAGAGTACCGATTACCTAGCGAATCAATACTTGCTGAAAGTCTATCAGCAAACCACTCGTCGGTGAATTGCTCAGCGTTGAACCAAAATCGAAGCCTGCCTGCATGTTCTGGCTTTGAGAGTCTAAGAAGCATCTCATGACTCCCCCAATAAACAAAATCAACTTCTCGACTTCGTCTTTTGGCAAACTTTTTCCATTCTTTGGTCTTCTCGTTCCACACATCGTTTACGGAGTGTCTCTCGGTATCTCTTGGGTCCTGTAGGTCTATTGGTGCAGCCACATAATAGGTAGACAACTTCGGATGAGTGGCTAATGCTCTTTCGAAAGAATTCTCAATTTGCTCCCATTGGGACCTTCCCAATGTAAAGAAATACTTTGCTTGCCATCCGAATTCGCTTCCGTCTGCAAGTTCACAATAACATTCAACGCCACCATCAGGAGCCGCGACCCTTCTAAATGACTTCTTGTTGGGAACAGGTTCCTCACTTGCCAATTGGCAGACAAGTTCCTCGAAGGCATTGTTCTGAGAGTTGTTGAAAGCTCTTATTCTACGCCAGTCGAATACTTGCATGTGGTCGCCTTTTTGCTTTTTGACGGTCCCCGTTTGACTTTAAAAGTTATTTCTTTCGGCCATGAAGTTCAAACAATTCACCAATCGGACTGACGTCAACTAAGAGCTGTCAGTCCTCAGGTATGAGCAATCAACTACCAGAATAAAGGAAGTGAAGATTGGCGAGGTATATCCGTGCTCACGTCTTCTGCGGTTTCCTCTCCGCCGCCATGATTAACGACGCAGGAAATGACAATAGTGCGATCTCCGTGGTCTAGTAAATGCGTCAGAAGAACCCCCTTCACTTCTTCAGAAGGCCGAGAAGTTTCTTGTTTACGAAGAAGTGATATTTGCCCACAACCGCCTCGCCGAGGATCTTAGCGCCGGCTAAAGTCGACAGGTAACGACTTGCGGTCGTGTAATGAATGCCCAACGCCTTGCCAAGACTCACGGGAGAGATGATCGGGTAGGTGAAAAGCGCTTCAACAAGATCGCCGGAATAAATCCGAGGAAAATCGATCCTGATTTTCTCTCTCATCCTGCGATACAAATCCATGGAAGCCGTGAGAGTCTCTTTCGTTTCCTTTGCCTGAAGGTACAAAGCATTCAACAGGAAATAGACCAATGGCTTCCAGCTTCGCTTCGAGCTCACCTCGCTGAGGAGGCGATAGTATTCCGCCCTGTTCTTGTTTATGTAGCCGCTTACGTACAACAAGGGTATAGACAGGAAGCCCCGCTCTACCAAATAGAGTACCATCAAGATCCTTCCCGTCCTGCCGTTGCCGTCAAGGAAAGGGTGAATCGCTTCGAATTGATAGTGAGCGATCACGCACATTATCAATGGATCAAGGTCGGTGCCATCATGAATGAAATTCTCCCAGTTGCCCATCAGTCCGGAAATCTTCTGGGCAGGCGGAGGAGTGTAGATTACTTTTCCGGCGACAACATCCTGAATGCTGTTTTGCACTCTACGATAGCCACCGGCGGATCCCGGCAATAGCCTTTTCTGAACACCAACTACGATACGCGACGATAGAGGAAGTTTGCCCAACTGTTCGAACCCCCACAGCAGCGCTTCCCTGTAATGGAGTACTTCCTTTTCAGGTTTCTGCCGTTCAATTTCAGGAAACAACTGCATCTGCAGTACGCTCTCAACCGTCGTGTTGATGTTTTCTATTTGAGAACTCACGACCGATTCCTTGAGCACAGCGGGCGAGAGGAGAAGCAGCGGGTTCGGGAGCGCGGATGAATAGCCCTTCAACTCTCCCAGCTCTGTGCGCGCTTTCAAGAGAATCTTTGTCGTCTCTGAGTCGTTGAAGTCGACTGCCGGCGGGAGCAAAGGAAGGTCAAAAGGATATATAGCAGAAAATGACATATCGCTTACGGTATGTCACAAAATGCACACTTTTGCGATATGATGCAAACGATGACAATGTTCCCGTTCGACCTCGACCCGGGATATCGAGACTTTCACGTCTTCTGAGGTTTCCTCTCAGCCGCCGGAAAAAGAATGTTGTTGAGTATCAACCTGTAGCCCGGTGAATTCATGTGAAGGGAAAGATCGGTCGGAGGATCGCCCACTAAATGTTCGTAAGCTTCGGGGTCGTGCCCACCAAGAAATGTCCATGTCCCCTTCCCGTAGTCACTGTGGATGTACTTGATCTCGTCCGTGCCTTCCTTCTGGGCAAGCACAACGACGTTTGGCTTTATCAGATCTTTCTTGAATGATGTCGTCTGCCCCATGAAATTGTGAATTACGTTTACCTGATCCTGAGTCAGCATTGTGGGGACCGGATCGTATTTCGCGGAGAACTGGAACAGCGTTACGTAGTCCGTTGTCGGATCGCGGAACTGTACCATGTCGTTTTGAGGATCGTTTATGTCTGAAAAAGCGTAACGATACGGATCGGTAACCAGTTTGAAATTCTCGAATGCGAGACACTGGGAGTAGTCCAGTCTCTGCTGTGCGTCTGGATCAGGCGGGTCGCCGTCGAACATGACGTCACAAATGTCTGTCCGCTGAGCAGCCAGCGCGATGTCAAGCGTTTCTGTCGCAGAACACATCGCGAAAAGGAATCCTCCCTGCCCGACATAGTTCTTAATTGCCGCCGCCACTGCTTTCTTCTCGTCTGAGACTTTCTTGAACCCGAGCTTGTGTGCCTCTTTTTCGTAGGTCGCCTGCTCCTCGATGTACCATGTTGCATTGGCGTACGATGCGTAGAACTTGCCGTACTGACCCGTGAAATCCTCGTGATGAAGGTGAAGCCAGTCGTAATTCGAGAGCTTCCCTGCAAGGACATCTTCGTCCCACACCTGCGTATACGGAATTTGTGCGTACTCCAGAGCTAGTGTGACCGCATCGTCCCACGGCTTGAAATTGGGCGGAATGTAAACCGCAATCTTCGGTGCTTTCTCCAGCCGCACAACGTCCATGTTGTTGTCGACATCCTGCACCGTAGCATATATCTGCGAGGCCTGGGCCCCCGAGAGTATATCGAAAGCAACGCCGCGGATCCTGCACTGGTTCGCGACGTCGTCGTTGTAGTCGAACATGAACGAGCCGCCGCGGTAGTTCAGGAGCCAGTCGACCTCCTCACCTTTTTCGAGTGTGTAGAACGCAATCCCGTACGCCTTCAGATCGTTCGTCTGTTTCAAATCCATGTAAACGAATATCTTCGTCTGGCACAACGAGACTTGCGAGAGTAAAACCAGAATCAGGAAAATTGTCTTCTTCAAATGCTGCCTCACGAGTTTCCGTTTGACATTTCAGCAATAATCGATCTGACCTTGTCCTGATAAATTGAATTGGGAAATCGAATCAGGAAATTCTCGTAGACCGAGATCGCCTTCTGCTTATCGTGGAGGGTAAGCTCGTAGATCCTCCCCGTATTGAACTGGGCCCTGTCTGCAAATATTCCGGTGCTGTCCTCGGCGAGAATTGCCAGATACTTCAGGGCTTCGGCCGGCTTACCCAGTTTGCAATAGTCTGTAGCAAGCGCGAGCCGGGCATTATCGGCGAGCGGCGCCTGGGGATACTCCTTCAATATTTGCTGGTACACTTCAAGCGCCTCCGCCACGCGGTCCGAGGTCTCCATCGAATTGGCTGAAGCAAACTCCTTCAGGACAGCTGGACTCCCGATGTTGTTCACAATAAGATCAAGCAGCTGAATGGACTCATTAGCCGCATCAGATTTCGGGTTAGCTGTGATCGTTCCTAAGTAATACTTCGAGCTGTCGTACATTCCCATGAAGTACAGTGCAAGAGCGGACTCGTACCTGAGCCTGTCGCATATCTCATTGGAAACTCCCTTGCATGATTGAATACTTCCAAGTGCGGTGTCCAGCGCTTCCGCGAATTTTCCTTCTGCCATGCTCAAGCGAATTCTTAACAGAACGCCGTCAGAATCTGTGGCCTTCAGGATCCCGCCATATTTCGAGAACATAGTCTCCGCTCCGGGAAAATCATCGAAGTAGCTGATCATGATCTCGATCGACCTGAGTACGGCCTCGCTCATGAACGGACTTGAGGGAAATTCATTTATGACTCTTCCGAATGCGGATAGCGCGTTTCGCAACTCCGTGAGCGAATCTTCAGCCGGACAAGGGATGCTTTCATCAGACGCATGCAATTCGCCCATTCTCAGAAGAGAATTCCCATATCCCATTATGGCCTGGGCTTTTGCCGGAGTCGCATGAATGAGCATCGAGACTTCGTCGTAGGCGTTCGCGGCGACTTCGAAAGCTTCGTCATTATAGGCGCGGTCGGCAAAAGCCATCAACTCACTCCCCGGAATATCTGAATGCTCGTCAAGCCACTTGTACGATTTGTATGCGGATGAGTAATCCTTTGTCTCCATATAAAGAAAAGCGAGGATCCTCCTGTAATCGACATTGCCGGGCGATTGTTTTACTTCAGTTTCCATTTGCGCGATGATCTCACCAAGCGCCTGTTTACTTGATGCGTACGCTCCGAGCTGCTGCTCGATATATGTAATGGCGAAATTCTGATTCTGAATGGTCAACAATTTCATGAGCTCTTTCACAGATTCGCCGTAATTCATGTTGAGGAAGTACAATCTTGCGATGTCGGAAATGAAGGACCCGTTAGATGACGGAAGTGCGTCACCCTTCCTGTAAACGTCTATCGCCCTGTCGAACAACCTGTTGTTTATCAAGAACCCCGCAACTGCCCGGTAGGTAGCCGGGTTGTCTGGATTCAACGCCAGCGCCTTGTTCCAAAAAATGAAAGCGCTGTCGGGGGAGCCGCCTTTGTAGTATGCGTCGGCAAGTTCGCACACGAGGACAATGTTCGTCGAATCCGATTCGATCCGTTCCATGACCAACCGCTCGGCGTCCGGGTATAGTTTCAAGGACATGTAAGTTCGCCTGAGCCCGTCAAAGTACATGATGTTCGAGGGATTGAGCTGGTACAATTGTTTGTAGAATCCCAGAGCTTTTTGATATTCGCCCGACTGCTCGAGAGCTTGAGCTATCCTGAAATTGTTCATCTCATCAGGATTCTGCGCAAATCCAGGAGCCACCATGAGGCCGAATACCATTGCCGGGACTAAGAACCTCCTCATCATGTTCTGAATTTATACGGGCGGATAGTGACTAACAATGTTTCAATTTCTTAAATGCGATTGTCAAGCACTTAGCCACTGGAAAGTTTCACCCGTGAGGAGACGTCGTGCCAAGAAAATTCTCGTTGAGCTCGACAGGTCGTCATTCCTGTCCTATCGTCATCACGTGTCCCACCACGCTGACAGAGAGAGTTGATCCTGATGCTATGCCAATGAGAGCAGGGGGCTACTTTCAAAGTGAAGTGACGTCGACAAATTCTCTCACTGTCATTCCCGTCCGACCGCAGGATCGGCGGCCGGATCGTGGGGACGTGCTCTTAGCGGGAATCTATCTCCATTCTCCACCATGGATTCCCGATGCCGCGTTGCGGCATGCCGCATACTCGTATAGAATAATTGAGCGGCATAGGAGCATTCGGGAATGACATTTGTGTTTTTTTTGAACGCCGTAGAATACTCAACGATGGGACATTACAGTAGCATCAAAATAGCCCACTACCCAAATGAGACTTGATTTGATCAGTTGTACCCGATAAGTTTTGGGAGTGGGATAACTCAGAAGGCTGATGCACAGGAGTCTAGAATGAGAAATTCATTCGTTTTACTACTTGCCATTTCGAGCGTGCTTCTTTTCGGTTGCACAAAAACTTCACCCGTCTCGCCGAATATAAATAATCTCGGAGGCATCACGTTTGAGTTGGATAAGTCGACAGCGCCTCAGGAGGTCGCCGCTGTCGCTGCATATCTGAGTCGATCCGGATTCGACACGCTGAGCAGCGTTCTCAATCTACTTTCAGATTCAACTGCCGGGATTACGATGGAAAATATTCCAACCGGTAAGTGGCACCTAACTGTCGAGGCAATGAACAGCAGCGGAATGACAGTTTATTCAGGTGAGACGGATGTGGATGTCGAAGCGGGCGTCACCACGCAGGTGAATTTAACCCTTATGCCATCGACCGGGATCATAAACATCACAGTGAACTGGGGAACCGGATTGAGCTTTGCCGATTACGGCTCAAACCCCGTTTTCACCGCAAGCCAGAATCCTGCGTCGCCTTTGGGAGTCGCCGAGGCAAAGGTGATCGTAAGCGACGGAATCTACAGGATGTGGTACCTTGCAACCTTCTACCCGCGACTCCCGAGCATCTGGTACGCGATATCGAGCGATGGGATATCGTGGACGAACCAGACCAGCAGTCCCGTCCTCAATACTGACGACAGCACTTCATGGGACTGTGGCTACTACATTGCATGCGGAGGAGTGATAAAAGACGGAAGCACATTTAAGATGTACTACAACGCGATCCAGTCGCCATACGGCAAATCAAGTACGGGACTCGCGACATCCTCCGATGGAATCACGTGGGAGAAATATGCGACGCCCGTTCTAACCGGAGACTCAGCTCACTATCATATCGGCACTATATCGGTCGTGAAATCCGGCAGTACTTATTTCTTGTATTATAATTCCTCCCCGGTCAATAATTACAATTCATGGACGATCAATGCCGCCACGTCGACCGATGGCGTACACTGGACATCATATTCAGGGAATCCTATATTAGCTCCCACTTTTTCCTGGGAAGGTGGCGGCGTGACTTATCCGTCCGTCATAATCGACGGTGGCCAGTTCGTCATGTTGTACGAGAGCACTGACAGGACGAACTACGGACTGGCATATTCAAGCAACGGACTCAACTGGACAAAACGATCCGGAGATCCGGTGTTCAGCACGGCGCAGACGAAACAGTCGTGGATCCAGATCGATTACCCCTGCCTCGTAAGTACCGGCTCCGGGTACAGAGTCTACTACACGGGAGTGGACGCATCTGATCACTTGAATATCTCGTTTACCTCGACCCCGGCACTTCGCTGACCGGGCTTAAAGTCAGCACTCCGGGTTCAGAAATATCTGTTGCAGGACATAGCAGCTCCGACCAGTAACTACAGGTAGACTGATTCGTCGTTTTACCAATGCGACGAAGTCCACGTCAACTCATAAATTGATAAACCATGCCTCATTGCGTATATTAACGCATAAATGCACGATACGAGCCAATCACACAAATGAGTTTTTCCCCGACTGAACCAGTTCGGTCCTCTCAGAAAATTCGCAACTTCTGCATCATCGCCCACATCGACCATGGGAAGTCGACGCTGGCTGACAGGCTTCTCGAGCGAACCGGCACCATCACAGCACGTGAAATGATGGACCAGGTGCTCGACGATATGCCCCTCGAGAGAGAACGCGGCATCACAATAAAGAGCCATGCCATCCAGATGAAATACAGGAGAAAGAATGGCGATGACTACACTCTCAATCTCATCGATACACCCGGGCACGTCGACTTTTCTTACGAAGTGTCGCGTTCTCTTGCTGCGTGCGAGGGAGCAATACTAGTAGTCGATGCTTCACAGGGAGTCGAAGCTCAGACAATCAGCAACGCTTATATGGCGGTGGATGCGGGACTTGAGATTATACCGGTCATAAATAAGATAGATCTACCCAGCGCGATGATCGATGATGTCAAGAAGCAGCTTGTCGACCTCATCGGGTGTAAGGAAGAGGAGATTGTGCTCGCAAGCGCCAAGGCAAACATGGGAATCGACGATGTGCTTGAAGCGGTCGTCAGCAGGATCCCGCCGCCTCGCGGAGACGTCGATGCCCCTCTTCGCGCTTTGATCTTCGACGCTAAATACGATTCATACCGCGGAGTTGTCACCTACATAAGGATCGTCGATGGCAAGCTTAGAACGAACGACAAAGTGCTCTTTCATAAGACGGGCAAGTCTTTCCTGGCTGAAGAGGTCGGCATACTCGGAATGACCAGGGTTCCCGTTCAGGAAATAGAGGCGGGAAATGTCGGTTACCTGATCGCGGGTGTGAAAGAGCTGACTGAAACCCGCGTGGGTGACACGGTGATGAATTTCACCAATCCTGCCCCGGAGGCGCTACCCGGGTACAGGGAGGTGAAGCCGATGGTGTTCAGCGGGCTCTACCCTGCCCAGAGCGAGCACTTTGAAGAATTGCGCGACGCACTTGCGAAGTTCAAACTGAACGACGCGGCATTTCTTTACGAGCCCGAGACATCGACTGCACTCGGATTCGGATTCAGGTGCGGCTTCCTCGGTTTGCTCCATATGGAGATCGTCCAGGAACGGCTCGAGCGCGAATTCAACCAGACGATTATCACTACCGTTCCGAACGTCGAGTATAAGGTTGTGAAATCCTCAGGAGAAATTCTTCTTGTCGACAATCCCGCGAATATGCCGTCGCCCGCTGAGATCGATCACATCGAAGAACCCTATGTCACCGCGCAGATCATTTCCCCGTCGGAATTTATCGGCAATGTCATGAAGCTTTGCATGGACCGGCGGGGCGTTTACAAGAACACTACGTACATCGACACGAAGCGGGCCGATATCAGATTCGAGCTGCCGCTTGGCGAAATTGTGTTCGACTTCTTCGACAAGTTGAAGTCGCTGACGAGAGGTTACGCATCTTTCGACTATGAATATCTTGATTATCGCGAGTCTCAGCTCGCAAAACTTGACATACTTCTGAATGGTGACGTTGTGGACGCCCTGTCGTCTGTGGTGCACCGGGAAAAATCATACGACTGGGGAAGAAAACTCTGTTCCCGTTTGCGCAAATTGATTCCCAAGCAGCTATTTGAAGTTGTAATTCAGGCGGCTATCGGGAGCAAGATCATCGCTCGCGAAACCATTTCTCCTATCCGGAAAAACGTGCTGGCAAAATGTTATGGCGGCGACATAACACGAAAACGAAAACTTCTCGAGAAACAAAAAGAAGGGAAGAAAAGAATGAAGCAGATCGGGCGCGTCGAAGTCCCTCAGGAAGCCTTTCTTGCAGTACTTTCCCTTAATGACGAGGAATAACATGGCACGTACCGAACCCAGCACGAAGAAAAAGAGTCCATTCCTTTCACTCGGTACTTTTATTACAATTGTGATAACATTGGTACTTCGCGTGTTCGTAGTTCAGGGTTGCACGACCCCGACGGGCTCGATGGAGAACACGATACTCGGCGGCGAAACCATGTTGGTGAACAAATTCATTTACGGAGCTCAGTCTCCAAAGTATATTCCCTTCACGGATATCGGAATACCGAGCTTCAGGCTCCCGGCGATCCGCCATCCTCAAAGAGGCGACATCGTCGTTTTCAATTGGCCTGGAATGAGAGACGAAGTGATCCCGCACGAGCGAACAGATTACCTCAAGCGCTGCATTGGCTTGCCGGGCGACACGATTCAGATCGTCAACCGGGCCGTGTACGTCAACGGAGAACTTTTCCCTAATCCGCCGGGAGAGAAGATCGAATCGAACCAGATACTCCCGAGGAGTTACTCGAACCCCCAGATTTTTCCGGAAGGTTCCGCGTACAACGAAGATAATTACGGACCGATCGTCGTCCCCAAAAAGGGAGACAGGATCTCGGTTAATGCCGGCACGTTCACTCAGTGGAAGATATTCATCGAACGCGAAGGGCACACTTGCATTCTCCAGAATGGAAGCGTACTTGTTGACGGCAAGATGGAAACAGAATATGTTGTCACTGAAAACTATTATTTCATGATGGGAGACAATCGCGAGAACAGCCTGGACAGCCGGTTCTGGGGATTCGTGCCCTGGAAGAGCATAGTCGGAGAGCCGATGATCATATACATGTCATGGAATCCGGACGTCCCACTTTACGATGTATTTGCCAAGATCGGATCGGTGAGATGGGACAGGATCGGAGTTGTTCTCAATTAGACCGGAGTCATCCGCCGGCTGAACCGCGTCATTATTGAACTGCGCTAAGAGATAGGAAAGAAAACATAGAAGGAAGAGAAGGAAAATTGGCACAACAGAAAGCACCAACCAAGGCACAGAAGCCGCCGAAGAAGAGACTAAGGGATTCGATCGAAGGCCTGATATTTGCGATCATCGCAGCGCTTCTTCTCAAAACATTTGTTGTGGAAGCATACAGGATCCCGACGGGGTCGATGGAGAACACACTTCTGGTGGGGGACTTTCTTCTGGTGAACAAGTTTATTTACGGTTCGAAGAGCCCCCAGTACCTTCCGTTCACGGATATACAACTCCCGTATTTCCAGCTGCCGTCGCTCAGGACTCCACGGCACGGCGACGTGATAGTATTCGAATGGCCGGGCGACAGAGACCAGGTAAAGCCGCCTGAGCCGACGAACTACATCAAGAGATGCATCGGATTGCCCGGAGACACCGTGCAGGTGATCAATAGGTTGCTCTACGTGAACAGTGGAATTGTCCCGTATCCCACCGATGTCAAGTTCGAGGCGTTGACCATGCTTCCGAGAGGTTATCCCAATCCTCAAATATTTCCGGAAGGTTCAGATTTCAACGAAGACAATTACGGTCCGATCGTGGTGCCTCACAAGGGCGAACTCATTCCGCTGGATCAATCGGATTACCTGAAATGGAAAATCTTCATCCGAAGAGAAGGTCACTCGTGCGACATCCAGGGTGGAACAGTCTATGTGGACGGCAAGCCAGTGAAGAACTATTCCATCGAAGACAACTATTACTTCATGATGGGCGACAATCGGGAGAACAGTCTCGACAGCCGGTTCTGGGGATTCGTGCCGTTCAAGAATATAGTCGGCGAGGCGATGATAGTTTACTGGTCGTGGGATCCGGAAATTCCATTCTACAGTCTCTTCTCCAAATTAGGAAGTGTACGATGGGGCAGAATCGGGATGCTCATACGATAGGTATATACGTCCATATTCCCTTCTGCGAGAAGAAGTGCTTCTACTGCGATTTCTACTCTCTGGAAAACCATTCTCTGCGGAATGAGTTTATTAGTTCATTAGTTCGGGAAATATCCGGAATCACCGCCCGCACTTCTGAAAGGCCAAAAGCAGATACGATATTCTTCGGCGGCGGTACACCTTCTCTTCTCTCGGAAAAGGAATTCGATTTGATACTTGACACCATCCGCTCCAACTTCGACGTCTCGGAGGACGCGGAGGTAACTGCCGAATGCAATCCCGGAACGATCGATCTGCAGAAGTTGAGGGCGTATTCTGATCTAGGCATTAATCGCCTCAGCTTCGGTGTACAGTCATTCTTCGATGACGAGCTCAAGTTTCTCTCCCGCATTCACGACTCAAAGCAGGCTGCAGCCGCGATCGAGACAGCTCATGCTGCGGGATTCGAAAATGTAAATCTCGATCTCATGTACGCATTGCCGGGTCAGACAATTCCACGGCTTGAATCGAATCTCAATCGAGCGATCGAGCTCGGCACAAAACACATTTCCGCCTATGCGCTGATAGTGGAGCCGGGTACGCCGTTGTTCTCGGCTGTCGCTGAAGGAAAAGTCGATCCCGCCGGCGATTCTGAAGAAGCAGCAATGTACCAGCATGTGATGGAAGCTCTTGAAAACAGCGGATTCAACCACTATGAGATTTCAAATTACTCCAGAGATGGGTTTAAGTGCAGGCACAATCTAAAATATTGGAACTGCGAAGAGTACGTGGGGTTCGGCCCAAGCGCTCATTCCTACATGGCAGGTAGAAGATGGTGGAATGTCTCCAGCCTGACGAATTACGTAGATTCAATTTCGGCGGGCAAGTCTCCTATCTCGGCCGCGGAAACCTTAAATGATTCCCAAAAACTGGATGAATTCGTCCTTCTGAAACTCCGCCAGGGTAGATTAAACTTGATTGAAGCTGCAGAGAAATTTGGATTATCGATCGGCGCTCAGTTCGTTGCCGATCTTGTCAAGGCTGGTTACGCATCACTTTCCGTCGACACGCTTGCTCTCACAAGTAAAGGCTTTACCGTTTGCGACGAGATTGCGGAAGATCTTCTCGCAAAACACTCCGTTTCAGTATAACTCTCCTTTGCGGATAAGGATTTGTGTCTGTGTCCCCTCGCAGATCTTTCCTTTTTGATTTCTTGCCTCAATCGTACACGTTACCCTTTTGCCATCCATTTTCGTAAGTGCCGCGATCATCTCTACTGTCTCTCCGATTCGGGTAGGAGCGATGTGCTTGAGAGAGATTTCAAATCCGACAGCCTCCTCGTGCTCTTCAAGAAACGGCTCTATGAGACGTCTCGCGGCGAGTTCGGCGTAATAAACAAGATGAAATGTCGAGAGCACTTCATGGACAGTCTTACCCTCGAATGCCGCCACCATTTTTTTCTCGACCTTAAATGTTACGGACGACTTGCGGCCCGGATCGAGCCCGCTTTTCACTTTGAATTTGCCTTGTCTCGTTCGATAAGGAAATACTCTTTCATCAGACCGAAGTCGGATATGAGCTTTCTCATATTTTCAAACGATCCGCCCGAAGGTGCAAGGAACTCTTTTCTAAATTCATCCCTTGTATCCTCAGGCAAACCCCCGACCAGGATTTCCAGTTTGGCTGAAATTCGATCAAGGAGCGTTTTTAATTCATCCGCCGCTCTTGATTTGTCCACACCGTTAGATCCGGCTGAGCCTACCAGCCTGTAAACTTTTTGAAAACCCTTGGCATCGAACGAA
This sequence comes from Candidatus Kryptoniota bacterium, assembly GCA_036567965.1. Classification (NCBI taxonomy): domain Bacteria; kingdom Pseudomonadati; phylum Candidatus Kryptoniota; species Candidatus Kryptoniota bacterium. The sequence continues at coordinate 192,952 of DATCTN010000030.1, read as the reverse complement.
AGATCCTCGAAGATAGATGACTTCCCAAGCCTGCTACTCGATTCTTGAAGCAGTTCCATCCAATGGCCGAATTCGAATTTTCTTCCGAGTGCTTGTGTTGCTTCGGATATCAGCGTCTTTCCGTCAGAATTCGGTTTCAAGCTCTAATCTCAAATCCTTCAACTGCCGTAAAACGAAGTCTCTAATCTCCTGAGGAGTCCTCTCTTTCGACAGACGCTTCCCGTTGTCTAATTGCGGCTTGAGGAGTGGAGTATAGCCTCTCTTTGGATTGGCTGCTGACGGAAGTACTTCGCGAGCGCCGGTTTTCGCTTTCAAGTAAACTTGTTTCTCACCCGACAACTTTCCTCTTTTTGAGACGGGTGTTCCTTCTATCTCGACAATATCCATCGCGAAATCCAATACCGGCGCACTGCTTATTGATGTTCCCACTCCGTAGGAATCGACTACGTCGTTTAAGTTCTTTATTGAGTTCTCATTTACGCCGCCGCTCACCAAGATCTTGACATTTTGAAATCCGCGGAGATCCAATTCCCATCTGACTTCTTTGCAAATCGCGTGAAAATCTCCGCGTCTGGAACCTGGTGTGTCGAGCCGAACCGCGTAGAGTTTCCTTCCGAGAGCTTCCGCGACCCGAACAGCTTCAAACTTCTCATCATGAAAAGTGTCGATCAGGACTGTTCGTTGGACGAGGGGGTCGATTACAGTTTCGAAGGCCTTGGCAGCCTCGACGGTATCTCCGAAAAGCAATATCATCGAGTGGGGCATTGTCCCCGACGCCCTAAGTCCCAGCAGTTCTGCACCGGCGATTGTGGCCACTCCATTGCAGCCACCGATAAAAGCACTCCTGTCGATCATAGGTGTGATTGCGGGATGCATGCGTCTTGCGCCAAAGTGAATCACAGGCTTCGTCCCTGCGGCAATTCTTATTCGCGCCGCTTTGGTCGCTATGCCTGACGCCTGGCAAAGAAAACCGAGTATTGCTGTTTCATATATTGCAAAATCCTGGTAAAGACCTTCTACAATCAACACCGGTTCATTGGTGTGGAAGACCGACCCCTCAACCATCGATTTGACATTCACTTTAAGCGTGCTGAGGAGCGACAATGCTTCCTCGAGACCCGCGAACACCGCCCATGGATAGTCTTTCGGAAAATGCTTCACCACAAATTCCGCTTTAACCCGCTTTAGGATTCCCTTTGCGTTAAGTACCTCGAGAGCGCGCACAAAGTAAATGTCTGTAACTTTTCCGTCAAGGATTTCCCTTGAAGATGCGATATGAAACGGTTTGTCCATATATCCTTACTGCGGGCTTCCGCCGCACATTAGTTTGATTTTGTCGGCGACGAAAATTGAAGCACCGAGATGGCGATCCACAAAATTTTTCGCAGTCGTGCCGGCTTTTTCCCTTGCGCTCCTGTCGCTGATCATTCTGCGAAGGATCTCATAGCTGTCTTCCGAATCCTTAACATAAAAGAGGGCACCCTCTTTCATAAGTGCAACTGCTTCGTCCGATCGCTCTATCCGTGGACCTGTGATTATCGGAATGCCGTAGACGGCAGGTTCGAGGACGTTGTGTACGCCGGAGCCGAAACCTCCTCCGACATATGCTATATCGCCAAGCACGTAAAGCTGGGTCAATAATCCGACCCGGTCAACAATGAGAAATGAAAAACCTTCGGTCGTGCCGTCAAGCTCAGATAAGATCATTGTCCCGGTGAAAGCAGCAGAGAGTTTCCTGACTTCATCCGAGGTCGGCTCGTGCGGCACGATCAATATCAGGAGTTCCGGATATTCTTCAGTTAGCTTCTTGAGCGCGCCCGTCAGCACATCGATATCCTGCGGCCACGTGCTCCCCATTACGACCACTGTCCTGCGTGACCGATCAATCCTCAATGGGAGCTTTTCCAGTACGCTATTCGTGACGCTCCGGGCGTGAACCCTATCGTATCGAGTGTCACCGGCGACTTCAGCCTTGCCTTCGCCGATGAACGAGTCGAACATTTTCCTGTGCTCTATCGTGGTCGTGAGTATGGCGTCGCAACATTGATACAATTCACGAAAGAATTCTTTTATGAAAGCGGATCTTCTGAGGAGCTTTGTCGGAAAAGTCGCGTCGGCAAGCATGACCTTCGCTCCATGTTTCCGGGCCTCGACAAGATGGTTCAACCAAAGATCATATCTCATCACGATAACGGCGGCAGGCGACACCAATTCAACGAACCGGCGGGCGTTTTTTTTTGTATCGAAAGGAATATATGTCACGACGTCCGCAAAGGGGTAATTGAGCGAGTAATCGTGACCGGAAGGCGAGAAGAATGTGACCACTGTCTTGTAACCCGATTCTTTCATGAGCTCAATTATCGGTTTTGCTTGCTCGAACTCTCCCAGCGAGGAGGCATGGAACCAGACGCGTTTGCCATGAGGAATCTTCTCAAGTTTTTTCTCAAGATCGTGAAAGAGTTTTCTCCTCCCGACGAAACCCCGCCTCGCCTTGCCGTTAACGAGCGATGCTGCAAGGAAGAATAGACGCATGGCGTTGACGAACAGAATTGAATACAGGAAATTCGTCTTCCCGGAAACAGGGCTCACTTCTTGCTTAGCCATGATTCAGGATCCTGTTTATCTTTGTCGACCCAAACTTCAAAGTGCAGCACATATCCTCCGAGAGACTCACCAATCGTTCCCAATGTCTGGCCTGCTTTTACTTTGTCGCCCTCCTTCACGAAGATATCTGAAAGATGCGAATACACTGTACGCAGGCCGTTATAATTGTCGACGATTATCAGATTTCCGTAAGAAGGGAGCCAGAAAATTCTGGAGACTTCCCCATCTGCAACGCTTTTCGCAGAAGCATTCTCGGGAACAGAGATGTCGATCCCGTAGTTAAGAGTCACCGTCTTCAGAACCGGGTTCTCCTGTTCGCCGAAGCGGGCGACGACTTTACCCCTATCGACCGGCCACGGGAGCCGCCCTTTACCTGCAGGAAGAGTTGCCGGAAGTGGAGGGGTAACAATCCGCGCTGACTCATTTTCGGCGGCAATGCGCGCGGCTTCTTTTTTCCTCGCCTCTTCTCGCTTCGCCTCCTCGGCAATCAATTGCTGGATCGTCTTTTCCAACTCGGCCGCTGCGGTTTGCGACCTGGTCAGCTGCTCCGCGTAAACTTTTTTGTTCTTCCGGAGCTTGGATATCAGATTCTGCTGCTGGACGATGCTGGAGCTCAGCTCGGCCTCTTCCCTGTTCTTCTGGCCCAAATAGTCCTGTTGCTTCGAAAGCTGGCCCCTTAGATCGGACTTGAGATCCGAAAGTCTGCTCCGTTCGAGTACAATGGCATCCATGTCGGATTTTGTCTGATCTGAGAATTTCTTCATGTACTCATATCTGATGAGCATTTCATTCACGGAGGAAGCTGTCATCACAAGTTCGAGATCGTGGAGTCTTCCCTCCTCGTAAAAACTCCTTGCGAACCGCGCGTACTCGTTTGTGAGGTCGGACAGTTTTCCGCCCGCGTCCTTAATCTTCTGCTCCACAATTGAAATGCTCCTGGAATTAGCCGCGATGCGATCCGACGTCTTCTTTATGCTCTGACGCGTCTGGAAATTCTGTTTCTCCAGCTTATCGAGAGCGGACAACGAAACGGTTTCCTTCTGACTGCTCTCGGCGATCTTCTGCTGATAGAGTTTTATGTTCCCCTGGAGCTTCTGGAGCTCCTGCTTCTTCTTAGTGACCTTTTGTTTTTCCTGAGGAAAAGCGGCGAGGCTGAACGCCGTCAGCAAAAGGACACTAATTGAGAATAACTTCCTGAGCATCCGGCGGCACGTTTAGTTCGAAGTCGTCCTTCTGATTCAACGTGATATCCTGGTAGTAAAGTCTTGCAGAGACCTGATGCCTCGCGTCTTCGAAGGATATACTTCGCGGGAAATAAATCTGGTCGATCTTGGTGAAGTTCGAATATTCGATTTTCATGACTTCATCACCTGCGATCGTCTGGCGGTACTCCGTCGTACGAAGATACTCGCCGTCCACTGTGTATTTTTCAACGGTGTCCTGACTCACGTATGTGAAGTCCGCAACCTTCCCGTCATAACTTGACGATGAGTCGGGCTTGTCAAGATGCGCGAGAGGTACCATGAATCCCAGAAGTAGATCTGTAAACGACGAGCCGTTTGTGGCAACCATCAATAAACGTCCAAGATTGGAAGCGCTGGGTTTGCCGACGAAAACCTGGTTCTTGATGCTGTTATACACGATAAGCGTGTCGGAAGTGATCCTTACCTTCGCGACCTTGATGCCGAACGGACCGTACAAATTAACCATTGCCTGGGACGGTCTCTGGATAGAGAGCTCGAACCTCGCGTTGAACGAGCCCTGAGGAGTCTCGAAATTCCCGTAACCCGTGGATGTGAACGAGGCAAACGAACCCGACTGCCCTTCGATGTTTTCCGCAACCTGCTCGGCCGTCAGTCCGGACAGGTTTACGTAAGTTGTGGCACAACCCGCAAATAGCGCCGCAAGAAAGAAGATCAAGAATATGCGGCTCAAGTCTTAGTCTTCTCGATCTTCTGTTTGATCGATTCGTTGCCCGGATCATGGCCCAGCGCCTTTTGCCAATACTCCACCGCTTTGGTCTTGTCACCCATGCTGGAATAGATATCCCCAAGATGTTCTTCAAGCGTCGCCGGAGATCCATCGGCCGCAGTTCTCAAAGTAAGCGCCTTCTTGACGTATGAAGCCGCCTTATCGAAATCCCCGAGCTTGAAGTAAACCCAACCTATGGTATCGAGGAATGCGCTGTTGTTGGGATCGAGTTGAATCGCAAGCTGTGCCATCTTGAGCGCGCGATCAAGATCCTTCCCTCTTTCTGAAAGACTGTAAGCGTAGTTGTTCAGTATTAAAGAATTCTTCGCGTCAATTTTCAGCGCTGTATCGTAAACCCTGTAGGCGTCATCGTACCGTCTCAAGGCTTCGTAGACGAGAGCAAGAGTGCTCAACGCATCCATGTCCGTAGGATTGAGGGAGACGGCTTTTTCAAGCGGCTTCACCGCTTCCGCGTTTCTTCCGTCTCGATTCAGTGCGATACCGTAAAAAAGATTTAGTCTGAAGTCTTCAGGAACACACCCCACGGCCTTTCCCATCGCGTCTGCCATTCGCCTGAAATCGCTTTTCTGAAAATAAAATACACCAATTGCCTGCCACGCGCCCTGGTTTGTTGAATCGAGTTCGACGGCTTTGTTCAAGTACACACCGGCCGTCGAGTCATGGCCGGCATATGATGCGCCGAGACCGGACATCAAATATGACCGCGAGTCTTTCGGATACATTTTCAGGAGCCGTCCGAAGATTTCCTGCGCGAACGGCGCAACAGAAGAGTCGCGCTGCATTTCGTTCAGATAGAATTGCCCGATAGCGAACTTAGCGTCGGCTTTCGTGGAATCAGATGTGAAAACGGTATCGAGAAGGCTGTCGGCCGCCTTGAAGTTTTTCATTCTCAGGTACGCCGTCGCTGCCCTTGCTTTCAGGTCGAAATCGCTCCGGTTCGTTCGCATCAATTCCTGCAGGAGGTCGACCGCCGCTTGATTCCTGTCGGTCTGCAGGTACAGGTCGACCAGCATTTCTTTGAGCGGTAAATTGGAAGGATCGAGCTTCAGCATCTCGTTCAGGACATTGATTGATTTTTCGAATTGATCCGTCGAGTTGTAAAGTTGAACGAGCTGCATCATGGTCGGAAAATCGGGGCCATGAAGCTGAAGAGCCTTCTCATATAGATCAGCCGCCGTTCGTGGGTCGTCCCGCTGATACAATTGGGCCAGGACTACCAGATCAGGGACCTGAGTGCTGTCGATAGCCAGGATTTTCTGAAATTCAATTTTGGCGCTGTCCACTTCAAAACCCGCGAGGTATGCCTGGGCGAGTGTGCGCCTGTATGAAACGTTAGAGGGTTCAAGTGCCACCGCTTCCTTCGACGTCTGGATCGCGTTGTCGGGTTTTCCCAGCCGCGTGTAGTCGACGGACATGGCATCTAGTATTGCGGCGTCGTCGTAGAAGCGGAGGGCGTCCTGATAATCGAGGATCGCTTTTGCGAATTCGCCCTTCGCATCGTTCAGGCTTCCATCCATGAAGTGTTCCATCGCGGCGCGATATTTGGGATTATTCGCAACCGGATCATCCTGCGTCAGCCCGGTCTTCTCCGACGGAGCGGTAGCCAATTTGCCCGCGGAACAACCGCCAAGTGTCACCGCTAAACCGACAACAAAAATCAAAGCTGACTTACTCACAAGTACTCCTCACTTCACAAATTTAGCCTTGGGTAGCGTTCTAAACAAGAAAGGAAATCGGACTCCGCGTTGCTGTTAAGGTTGGAATTATGCTAGAGGGCGTCCGCTATTCTCAGCCGATTCATTGCCCGTGCGAGTGCGATCCTGGCCCGGTCGACGTCGATACCCGGCTCCTTCTTATCGAGCCGCTGTTCTGCTCGCGCTCGAGCGGCCCTGGCTCTTTCGATGTCGATTTCATCCTTTCGTTCGGCAGTGTCAGCGAGAAAGGTCACGTGGTTGTTGCTGACTTCGACAAATCCACCTGTCGTGGAATACTGAAACTCTCTGCCGGCCTCTTCCCGAATGCTCACTTCTCCGACACCGATGGTCGTCAGGAAAGGCGCGTGGTTGTGCAGTACCTGGAATCCTCCCGATGTCCCCGGTGCTGAAAAGGATTCGACATTTCCCGAATATACGCTTCGCTGTGGGGTTATGATTTCAAGTCTCAGCAGTTTGTCCGTCTGCTCATCCGCCATTACGCGCTCTGGAGTTTCTTTGCCTGGTCTTCGGCTTCGTGAATCGTACCGACCATCGTGAACGCGCTCTCAGGCCATTCATCGCAATCTCCTTCGATAATGGCTTTGAATCCTGCGATCGTATCGGCAAGCTTGACATACTTCCCCTGTCTTCCCGTAAATGCTTCCGCGACGAAGAACGGTTGAGAGAGATACTGCTGGATCTTTCGCGCTCTCGATACGGTTAACTTGTCGTCGTCCGACAATTCATCGATTCCGAGAATGTTGATGATATCCTGCAAATCTTTGTATGTCTGAAGAATTTCCTTGACGGTCTTTGCTACCCGATAGTGTTCGTTGCCGACGACGAGTGGATCGAGTATGCGCGAGGTCGAATCCAGCGGATCGACGGCAGGATAAATTCCAAGCTCAACTATTTGCCGGCTCAGAACTGTAGTGGCATCGAGGTGACTGAAGGTCGTCGCCGGCGCCGGGTCTGTCAGGTCATCAGCAGGGACGTAAATTGCTTGAACGGAAGTGATCGATCCTTTTTTTGTCGAAGTAATTCGCTCCTGAAGAGCGCCCATTTCTGTCGCAAGTGTCGGCTGGTAACCTACGGCAGACGGCATGCGTCCGAGCAAAGCAGAAACCTCCGACCCTGCCTGAGTGAACCTGAATATATTGTCTATGAACAGAAGAACGTCTTTTCCTTCCGAGTCACGGAAGTATTCTGCGATCGTAAGCGCGGTTAATCCCACTCTCTGGCGTGCGCCCGGCGGTTCGTTCATCTGTCCGAATACGAGTGCAGTCTTGCTTAGAACGCCCGACTCCTTCATCTCAATCCAGAGATCGTTTCCTTCTCTGGTTCGTTCCCCCACTCCGCCGAAAACGGAATAGCCTCCGTGCTCAGTAGCGATGTTATGGATCAATTCCTGTATGATAACAGTCTTTCCGACTCCCGCGCCGCCGAACAATCCGGTCTTTCCACCCTTCGAATACGGCTCAAGCAAATCGATGGCCTTGATCCCGGTTTCGTACATCTCCTTCTGTGTGTTGAGGGTGTCGAACTTCGGCGGGTCCCTGTGGATCGGGTAGTGCTGCTTCGTCTCGATCGGGCCCTTCCCATCGATCGGCAATCCGATGACATTCATCATTCTTCCGAGTACATTCGGACCGACCGGGACTGTTATCGGGCCGCCCGTGTCTATCACTTTCATTCCGCGGACAAGGCCATCAGTTGAGTCCATCGCGACTGCCCGGATGGTATCTTCACCCAAATGCTGCTGGACTTCGACGACGAGAACTTCCTCTGCCCCGTCGAGATTCTTCCTGGGGATATTGAGCGCCGTCAAAATTTTCGGAAGCTTACCGTTCTGGAATTCGACGTCAACTACAGGACCGATTATCTGTACGATTTTTCCTTCGTTCATATTCGCTTAATTTTTTCAAATAATATAGATTTCACAGGCCAGACTTTCAATCACAAAATCCAGCCATCGGACAGCTTGTCCCTCTCATCCTTCATGAAAATCTTTTCATTTCATTTTAATTGTCGATTCATGGGTTCGGGACAATATTTAATTGTAAAAAAGGAGATAGCACAATGGTGAAATCAACGAGAAGAAAAATACTCTTGGGAGTGGGAGCTTTGAGCGTGACAGCTCTCGTATTTGCGTTTACAATGGGTCTTTCATTCGGGAAGATGGAGAACTCCGGGAAAGACATCAGGCTTGGAGCTGAGAGTGCGCCTATCACGGCGGTGCCTTCTGCAGTCGAAGAATTGAGTAATGCCTTCAGTAATGTCGCAAAGGCGGTCACACCGGCAGTGGTCCAGATCCAGGTCACAACCACACCTAAAGCGGTCACTGTTCCGGATGGCCAGGATCAGCACGGAAATAATATGTTCAAATTCTTTTTCGGTCCTGAATTTCCGTTCCACAATTTCAATTTTCCCCAGCAGGCACCTTCGCCTGAACACGCGCTCGGATCAGGCGTGATCGTAAATTCGGATGGTTACATCATTACGAACAATCACGTCGTGCAGGGCGCGGACGATCACGGCATAAAGGTCACACTCACCGATAAGAGAACATTCGACGCGAAGCTGGTCGGCCGCGATCCCACTACCGACGTTGCAGTAATAAAGATAAAGGGGGACAACCTTCCCTGTGTCGCACTTGGAAATTCCGACAGCGTTCACGTCGGTCAATGGGTAGTCGCGATCGGTAATCCGATGGGACTAAACTACACAGTCACGCAGGGGATCATAAGTGCGCTGGGGCGCAACATTAACATTATCCAGAACCAGTACGGCATAGAGGACTTCATCCAGACGGACGCGGTAATCAATCCCGGAAACAGCGGAGGACCCTTGGTCGACCTCCAGGGCCAGGTGGTTGGGATAAACACCGCGATTGCAACCAACACCGGAACTTATGAAGGCTACGGATTCGCCGTCCCGATAAATATAGCGCGGAAGGTGGCGGAAGATCTGATTTCCAACGGAAAAGTTGTTCGCCCATACATGGGCGTACAGATCCAGGATGTCGATGAGACGATGGCAAAGGCACTCGGGATGACAAACGCCAGAGGTGTGCTGGTACAGTCCGTTCAGTCCAATTCCCCCGCCGAGGAGTCAGGCATCAAGCCGGGCGACGTCATCTTGAAGTTCAACGACGAAAAGATCGAGCAAGCCAATCAGCTTCAGGCCCTCGTCGCCTCGAAGAGACCCGGAGACAAGGTTGACGTTGAAATCATGCGTGACGGTAAAACGAAAGATATTTCCGTTGAGCTCAAAGAAAGAAGCGGAGAGACCTTCGCGGCAGTCGCGAACGGCAGTGACAATTCAAGTGCAAATCTTGGAACGCTCGGCCTCACGGTTCAGGACGCCGACAAACAGACGCTGGACAAATACGATGCTAAGAACGGCGTTTTGGTTACAGATGTTGCCTCTGGCAGCGTGGCCCAAAGTCGTGGTATTCAGAAGGGCGATCTAATAACGAGCGTGGATAATAATTCGATCAAGTCTTCCCGGGATCTTGAGAAGATCGTCGACTCGCATAAACCCGGTGACGCACTCCTCTTCAGGGTGACCACATCTGCAAAGGCAAACGAATTCCTGGCACTAGGAATACCGGAAAAATAATTTTGCTCCACTCCTGAAAATGAAAAGGCGACGGCTTCCCAGGCTGCCGCCTTTTTCATTTCACATTTCTCATTGTACGAAAATTCATGCGGGTGAAGATTGTCTTGATTGTTCGTCGCATATCCTGCGGAGAAAATCGAAAGCGTATAACCCTGTGTTATGCCCATCTTTCCAACCGAGAGCGATCGCATAGTTCCCGACCACTTCAGCCGATTCAAGTTCGTACTTGCCCGGCACAAGCACAGGCAAAGTGACGGGCTTATACTCCCGCCAAAGGACCGTCTCGCCCGCACAAGACGCGCACGGACATCTGTCCCGAAGATATTTGAGCGGGATGACGAACTCCTTTCCGTCGTCCCATGAAACTAGAACCTCGCCTTCGTTGATCTTTTTGAATTGTCTCGGCTGCACTCTCTGCTCCATAAAAAAAGAGCCGTCCGCCTATTTAGCGGACAGCTCAAATCTGACTTCTGAAATACTTCAGGTTCTGTTCTTTATTGCCTGCAGGTCCGCAAGAACTTCCTTAGCATGACCTTCGGGATTAACCTTCGGATATACCTTCGCGATCTTTCCGTCCGGAGCGATGATGAACGTGACTCTACTCGCTACTTTCCACGTTGGATTATAGACGCCATACTCATTTACAACTTTCATCTTCGGATCAGCAAGCAGCAGGAAATTGAGTCCATACTTCTTTACAAAATCCTGATGCGATTTAACATCTTGAACGCTTACTCCGATGACCTTGGCGCCGGCCTTTGTAATATCGGAGATGCCATCCCGAAAACTGCAAGCTTCGGTTGTGCAGCCAGAGGTTTCATCAGCAGGATAAAAATAGAGGACCACATACTCCCCTTTAAAGTCGCTCAGCTTGTGCATCTTGCCGTCGTTGCCTTGCAACTTGAAGTCGGGTGCTTTGTCGCCGGCTTTGGGCGTCACCCCGGCAAAAACGTTTGTGGCAGCGCAAACCATCAGCGCCATAAGCGGCATAATGAATTTCCTTATCATCTCATCCTCCAATTTATATGAAAAACACGTGACAGAGCTTTTCGTTAAGGTCGAATCCGTAGAAGTCATCTCCGTTAAAATCGTAATCAGCTTTGCTTTCGTAACCCAGCCAATTCCAATTCTCGACCACTCTCACTTTCTCGTAGGGCAAAAGCTCGTTAAACTCATCAACACAATTTGAGAACGGAGGGTGCCCGTCGTACTTGTCGGGATTCACCACTGCGAACACTTTCCTCGAGAATTTCACGCTTTCCACGTCCTCTTCCGAAGTCGACCTCAAATCAACGAGAGCATCCGCGTTCTTAAGTATTAACTCGCGGGTCTTGACGAATCTCCCTTCGTCGAATATCTCGAATGAGGCAGTCGGCGCAAGCCTCGATGCTTTCAGCAGAAAATCGAGAACAAGGAACGCGTTGAACTCGTTGTCAGCCACCCGCGTGAACCCGCTCCCGAGCATCCCGTCCTCGTAACCGCCCCTCTTCACGATAATGAGTCCGCGCGATTCAAGCTCACTTAATGCTTCCGACTCCGAGTAGCCCCCGGCAATCATACCGGAAAATTGTTCCCGGATTCCTTTCACTTTTGCCCCGACCACATCGTAATTCGGGAACACGACAAACCGCCTGAGATTTATCTTTCCACCGGTCCAGAAGAATTCACTGTTGTACCACCTTTGAAGAGATTCAATCCCTTCCCATTCCTCGTCCGATATGAAATTGAGTCCGTTCTCTCTCACTCGATAATAAATCTTGCGTGCCATCTTATTTTTTCAGAAGACTCTCCACATACTTTGCTATCAAATCGATCTCTATATTAACGATACTTCCGACGCGAAAGTTCTTGAAGACCGTGTTGTCAAACGTGTGGGGTATGATCGCGACCTTGAATGAATCCTTCAGTTTCTCCGCGACCGTGAGACTAACGCCGTTGATAGCTATACTTCCCACAGGGATCAAGTACTTCATTAAACGGGGCGGGATCCTGAACTGGAACATCCAGCTCAACGGAAGCTTGCGTATAGCTATTACTTTTCCGGTCGCATCGACGTGACCCTGGACGAGATGACCGCCGAGTCGGCTGTTCAAAGTCGCGGCCCTCTCCAGGTTCACAGCATCTCCACTCTTCAAATCGCCTAACGATGTCTTCTTAATCGTTTCTTCAACGGCTTCTAAAGAAACGTTTTCATCTTTTTTTTCAACGACTGTCAGGCATACTCCGTTCACCGAGAGACTGTCTCCGGGCGCAAGATCCACAAATGGAGTCTCGATGGTAATCTTCCTCGCGCCGGAACTGAGCTTCCGAATTTCTCTAATACTCCCCATTGCTTCCACAATTCCCGTGAACATGATTCCTCTTTCTGATTAGCCATTTAGAAAATGACAAAGAAGCTTCTTCGTAACCTCACTATACAATGATCACTTGAAGTAACCCGTCAGAAGCAAATCCGGTCCGACCTGACTGAATTGCAAATCCCTTATAATTTTAGATCGCGAGACATCTGACAGCTCGAAACCGTCTGAAAAACTCTTTCCCGCGCCAATGATCTTCGGCGCCACGAAGATATGAATTTTATCGACAAGTCCCTGATTTATGAAATCGGAAAATATCTTTACACCACCCTCTACAAGTACGGAAGCGATTTGCATTTTCGTCAAGGACCTGAGGACCAAAGTTAGACTTAAGCTGGTGCTGGTCCTGCCCTTCAACGCGTGGGTCTCGACGCCGAGCGCTTCAAGTTCCCTCAACTTCTTGCGGATGTTGTTCTTGTTTTCCATTGACTTGGAATAGAAGAGGATCGTCGGTGCGTCTTTATTTCGAAACATTTTTGATTTAGTGGAGACTGATAGTTTTCCGTCCAGGATAATCCTTTTAGGCGACCTTCCTTCAACCAGTCTCACAGTCAGAAGGGGATCGTCGCTCCTGACTGTCCCGGCGCCGACTAGAACGGAATCATACGTCCTGCGCAGCTCATGAACTCTCCTCAGCGAGTCGGCGGATGTGATGTATTTAGATCTGCCATTCTTCAGGGCAACCTTGCCGTCAATCGACTGAGCGACTTTCAACACGACAAACGGAAGCTTCTTTGAGATATAGTAGGTAAAAACTTCGTTCAAGATGTGAGCCGCTTCGGCGCAAACGCCCAGCTCCACTTCGACTCCAGCCGCCCGCAATTTCTTCACGCCGCCGCCGTTGACTCTCGGATTGGGATCGAGCATTGCCACAATGACTTTCTTTACGCGCTTCTCAATCAGGAGATCCGTGCAAGGGGGAGTCTTTCCCTGGAAATCGCACGGCTCCAGGTTGACATAGACCGTTGAGCCCGCTACATCCTCAGTCGCGGAGCGGATCGCGTTAACTTCCGCGTGAGGCCCGCCGAATTTCTCGTGATAGCCTTCTCCAATGATTCTGCCATCCTTGACTATCACACATCCTACGAGCGGGTTCGGACTGACAGATCCCAATCCGTTCGCCGCAAGGCGTATACACCTCAGCATTATATCTTCGTCACTCAACATGGTCTCAGTTCTTCTTAAGTGTAAGCTTCAGTGCAATCCTCGACTTCAGAGCCTTCGCGGCATCCCCCTGATTGATGGCAACTTCCAAAAGGCCAGTACTCCCCTTTATCCCGACGAGGTCATTTCCCTTCGACTCCGAATACGTTTTGAAGAATCTTTTGATTGTTTTCTTACCGATCTTAAGTACGGCCTTACCGCCAGTGAGCGAGTCATGCCAATCCAAATTAGTGACGACGTTCCCAAACACATCCTGGTACACGATCCGTCCGACATTAACTCCGTCGACCAGAGGTAAATGGAAAGGACGGACGGAGAGATATTTGAAGGACTCGCCAAATTCGGTCAATCTGGTCCCGCGTGAAATGTGTCCCGCAACCGGCGCGAAAATATCTCGTCCATGAAATGTCGTACTGACCTCCTGGCGGAAAAAACTCTTGTTCGAGACTTCGAAAAACCGGCTGGACCTCCCATCGGCTACTACGAAATCTAACAAGCCGTTATCAGGAGCAATGAAGAGTTGTCCATCGATTTCCCCGCAGATGATTTTCCTCTCGCTTCCGACGCCGGGATCGACCACGCAGACAAAGACGGCATCATCGGGAAACGATCTCCGTGAAGCCCAGAGAACAAACGCCGCCTCGGGAACCGATTGACGGCTGATCGAATGGGTGAGATCTATGATTCTGGCGACCGGATTCACTCCGGTGATCACCCCTTTCATGACTCCGACGAAGTAGTCTCTATTGCCGAAGTCGGTCAGAAGCACGACCTGGGGCATTACAACTTGACAGCGCCTTCCCGCTTCGCGGACGCATACGCGGCGTCCACTACTTTCATTACCTGGCACATTTGAGTAATTGTCGGCATGTCCGACTTCACCCCGGTCAGGAACCTCACAAAATTCGAAAGCTCTGTCTCGTAACTTCTCTTGAACACGTTTTCAAATTTCGAATTTTGGATTGGAGTGAGGCTGACAAGCTCGTCCTTGACTCTGTGATGAAGAATCAGCGGGTTGAGAGTCGCGCTGCCATTCGTTCCGTACAATTCGAATTTGAAACTCTCATCGGGTTGCTGAAGGCCCCAGCTCGCATCGAGTCTTATCATCGCGCCGTTTTTTGTTCTGAGTGTAATAAGAGCAGTGTCTTCGATCTTCTTGAACCTGCGGCTGAAAAGTGCGGAGTTAACCGCGATCACTTTCGGGAAATTAAGGAGCCAGAGCGCGAGGTCGATGAGGACGATGCCAAGGTCCAACGTAACACCGCGTCTCGACTGCGGATTCGAGCTCAGATGCATCTTGGTGCTCGGTTCCTGCTTATGCCAGGCAGCGTTCACATAGAACACATCGCCGAGCTGCTTTTCCAGAAGATAGCTTTTCAGCATCATGAAGTCGGCGCGGAACCGATTGTTCATTGCTGCAAGGACCACCTTTCCCTTCTCCTCCGCTGTCTTAGCAAGCGTTTCACACTCGGAATGATTTATAGTGGGAGGCTTTTCAATCAAAACATTTTTCCCGGCATTGAGCGCCTTGAGCGCTATATCAAAGTGAGTATCAGAGGTCGTACAAATATCCACTGCATCGATTTCAGGATCAGCCAGAAGGTCGGCTGTATTATGGTACAGTTTCTGAATTCCGTGCTGCTGACCGAGGATCTGCAGTTTTTGCTTATCCTGCTCGGCCAGGGCGATGACCTTTACTCCGTCAAGCTTTTTCAGAAGAGGGAGATGAATTATCTGCGCGATTGCACCGCCCCCGATGACTCCTAATTTAATTTCTTCCATACTTTATTTGCCCGCCGCAATTCGTTTAACTGGTGTTTTCCCCTCGGTTTTAAGAAAGTCGGCAACACGTGCTGCGATGCCTTCGGGGTGCAGGCCGACCAGCTCGTAAAGCTGCTGAGGAGTCCCTTGTTCCACAAAAGAGTCCGGCAAACCCATGCACAGCACGCTCCGGGTCTTGCCAATCTCCTGGAGCGACTCGAGTATCGCGCTTCCGAACCCTCCCCTGATCGTGTTGTCTTCGACTGTAACGATGTGATCGAACCTGTCGGCGATCTCGGACAACAGGGCAAGATCGACAGGCTTTACGAACCTCATGTTTGCAACTTCGGCGTGTATCCCCTTTTTGCTGAGAATATCCGCTGCATGCATTGCATGTTGTACCATCGCACCAATTGCGAGAATTACCACGTCTTCGCCGGCTCGCAGTATTTCGCCCGTTCCGATTGGAATTTCTTCCATGATCTTCCGTGCTAGTCCAAGCGCGTTTCCGCGCGGATACCTGATTGCGACAGGGCCGCCGCTGAGATTAACCGCAGTCAGCAGCATGTCTCGAAGCTCGTTCTCGTCTTTCGGCGCCATGATCACCATTCCAGGTACGAGGCGCAAATACGTGAGGTCGAACGCGCCATGGTGCGTGGGTCCGTCCGCACCAACCAGACCTCCGCGATCGAGAACGAAGACGACATGAAGATGCTGAATGGCAATGTCGTGAATTATTTGATCGAAGGCTCTTTGAAGGAAAGTCGAATAGATCGCAGCAACAGGGATATATCCCTCAGTTGCCATCCCGGCGCAGAACGTGACAGCGTGCTGCTCGGCTATACCAACGTCGAAAAACTTTTCGGGCATCTCTCTTTGAAGTATGTTAAGACCGGTCCCGTCCGGCATGGCAGCAGTCACACCGACTACTTTCTTGTTTGCCTTCGCAATCTCAAGAAGAGCTTCGCCGAAAACTTTTGTAAGTGCGGGAGGGCCGTCCTTCTTGAACTGTGTCCCGGTAATCTTGTCGAAGGCGACAACCCCGTGCAGCCTCTGCCCATCTGCTTCAGCGGGGAGATAACCCTTCCCCTTTTCTGTCGTGACATGCACCAATCTAGCTCCGGGGAGATCCTTCACTTCCTCAAATGTCCGGACCAGCTGCGGGAGATTGTGGCCGTTAAACGGTCCGAAGTATCTGAACCCGAGTGCTTCGAACAGCATACCCGGGGTCACGATCGCTTTCATGCCGCTTTCAAGTCGACCTGCCACTTTCCTTATCCGATCACCGACGGAGTCCAATTTGCCGGTAAGGTCCCAGACATTGGACTTGAACTTATTGTAGGCGCCCGTAACGGTAAGACTGCTGAAATAATTCGAGATTGACCAGACGTTTGGGGCGATGGACATGCGGTTATCGTTCAGCACAATTATCAGACTCTTCTTCAGGAGCCCGGCGTTGTTCATCGCCTCGTAAGCCATTCCTCCGGTCATTGCTCCGTCACCGATGACAGCAACAACTTTGAATTTCTCTCCCTTGAAGTCGCGGGCCGTCGCAATCCCCAGGGCAGCGGAGATCGAAGTGCTGGCGTGGCCTGCACCGAAAACGTCGTACGGACTTTCTGATCGTTTCAGGAAGCCGCTGATGCCTTGATACTGTCTTATCGTTTGGAAGACGTCACGTCGCCCGGTGATAATCTTATGAATGTATCCCTGGTGTCCGACGTCCCACACTATTTTGTCGTCGGGAGTGTTGAACACATAATGAAGCGCCAGTGTCAATTCAACGGAGCCGAGGCTCGCACCGAGATGCCCGCCGATTTTCGAGATGGTGTCGATAAGGAATTCCCGGATCTCCTGCGCGAGGACTTTCAGCTCGTTGATGTTTAATTTGCGCAGGTCGGCTGGCGAATTTATGGTATACAGGTACTTGTAAGTCATTCACTCTCCGCTCAGATTTCGAGATCGCCTTCCTCCAGCGAACCGCTTGAGTCCTTCTGGATTTTCTTGAGCTTCAATTTAGCTTCGTTCAATTGCGTCATGCAAGACTTTGCCAGTGCCATTCCTTCTTCGTACAGCTTTATCGATTCATCGAGCGGAGCATCACCTGCCTCGAGAGCCTCGACAATCTCTTCCAGCCTTTTCAAAGACTCCTCGAAAGTCGGGTTTTCCTTTTGTTTAACGTTCTTGGCCATGTTTTCCTGTGATTCTGGAGTCAAGAGTACCGTCCTGAAGGTGTATTGTCGTCTCGTCGCCAATCTCCACGTTCCTGACCGACCTGACAACGCCGCGTGGGCCTTCAACAAAGGCATAGCCTCTGCGAAGCACATGATATGGACTCAACGCGTTCAGACGAGATTCAGTCGCGGCAATCCGCTCGACATTCTTTTCGAAAAAATGAAGAGTATGAGTCTGGAGACGTCTCGTCAGCTCATCCACAAATTGAGATTTCTGTTCAACGTTCGATGCCGGTTGTTGAAGCGCGTAGTGATTCGCGAACCTGTCGAGCTCTAGAGTCAATCTTTCCGTATTCTGGATGACCGACTTACTCATACTTCTAATGGTTGACTGAAGGCCGGCAAGTAGTTCGAGTCTGTCGGGTACGACCAGCTCCGCTGCAGCGCTGGGAGTAGCAGCACGCACATCGGCGACGAAATCCGATATTGTGTAATCGACCTGATGACCCACTGCACTTATGACAGGAATCTTGCTGTCGTATATGGCGCGCGCAACGACTTCCTCGTTAAAAGCCCAGAGGTCTTCGAGACTTCCCCCGCCTCTTCCGACAATCAAGACATCGACATTTCCAAGACGGTTCATCTGTTGAATCGCCCTTGCAATCTCTGCGGCCGCTCCTTCTCCTTGGACCTTAACAGGGATAACGACAAGCTCGACTAGCGGGAATCTTCTCCTGATTACACTGATTATGTCGCGTACCGCCGCGCCCTCTATAGAAGTGACTACTCCGATACGCCGAGGAAATTCCGGGAGCGGTCTCTTATGCTCTTCCCGAAAGAGACCCTCGGCTTCAAGTTTCTTTTTCAGCTGCTCAAATGCGAGTTGAAGCACACCCTGACCGGCGGGGACCATACTAATTGCGTAGAGTTGAAAGTCGCCCCTCGACTCATAGAGCGAAACCTTTCCCTTCACAATCATTTTCATGCCATCGCTTATTTCGAATCTCAATCTCACAGCGTCGGACCGCCACATGACTACTCTCACTTGTGCTTCGTCATCTTTGAGGGTGAAGTAGAGATGACCCGAAGGCATGTGCCGCTTGAAGTTCGATATCTCGCCTTCAACCATAACTAAAGGAAAACTCCTCTCGAGCAATTCTTTTGCTACCCTGTTCAGGTCTTTGACTTTTAGAATACGATCGGCGTCTGGAGCCGGTATCTCAAAGTCAAATAATTCCCGATTGTCCTGGTCCAAAAGAGTTACCCTTTAATTAGGATTGAGGAGAAAGAGAAAATCAAGCAAGATCTAAAAGCTGCTAACTAGAATTCTGCGTAAAGTGCGATTGGCTCCAGTCGTGATTATAATAAACATTTTGAGATTTAAGTAAAAGGCAATCGCACTGCATCGTGGCCAAGTTCAGTATCTCGATGTCAATGAAATCTTTTTGGTTGAAGCATCGGCTCGTTTCCGGGGTGATATGACGTCTCCACCATCGTGAGTGTTAGCTCGGCATGAACAATACCCCCTGTCATCGAGATGTCGATGCTCACTGATTTTCAGATTCGATTTGAGACACCACCTGGAAACGTGCAAATTGAATATAAACACCCCTCAACATTATATTTGTTAAATGGCTCCAGAATTCAGAAGGATTGTAGTTGCGCGAACAGATCGGATCGGCGATGTCGTGCTGGCACTTCCTGTATTCGCCTCATTGAGAAACTGTTTTCCCAAATCCAGGCTCATCGCGCTGGTCCGAAGTTATACTTCTGAGGTGGTTTCATCTTTTCCGCCTGTTGACGAGGTAATGATTTATGATCCTGCAGAGACGATCGGCTCAACGAGAGATAAGCTGAAGCATGTGGATGCCGACGCGATCCTGCTTCTCTATCCACGCTTCAAGCTCGCTGCAGCGGCATTCCTGGCCGAAATTCCCGTCAGAGTCGGAACCGGTTATCGATGGTATTCATTCCTGTTCAACCAAAAAGTTCAGGAGCATCGCAAGTATTCCACGCGGAGTGAAGCGGACTACAATCTCGACCTCGCGGCTGCTATCGGATGCAGTGAGCGAATCATGGACATAAGACTGCGTGTGGACGAGTCCGCCCTGAAGAAAGTCAGGGACATTCTGGCTGCCAGCGGAATATCGCGGTATTTCGTGGTACACCCGGGGAGCGGCGGATCTGCATCTGAATGGAGCGGAGATAAATTTCGCGACTTGGTCCGCTCAATTACTGAAACGCACCAAGCTCAGGTTATCGTGACAGGTCTCGAGAATGAATCGGAGCGGTGTAACAAGCTGTGTGCGGGATTGCCGCGGGCGGTCAGCATGGCGGGAAGGTTCTCACTCACGGGATTTATCGCGCTCCTTTCCGGCGCCGAGCTTTTCATCTCGAATTCAACCGGCCCTATCCACCTCGCAGCTGCGGTGGGAATACCGGTCGTAGGGATTTATCCGAACGCCAGCCCTATGACGCCAGTCCGATGGGCTCCGCTGACCGAGAGAAAAAGAATCCTGACCCCAAAGGACGGCTCCGATAACATGTCCGTCGTGACTGTAGAAGAAGTTGCGGATTCCATTCAAGAACTTATCTCGGCCGGGAGTCGATGATCAACCTCTCATCCATTTTATTGCTGATCTTCTCGACGTATATGTTGATGACCGCATCACGCACGGATCCGGAATTGATCGCGCGGAATCCTGAATATTCGGGAAATGATACCACTTTTCGACAGGAACCGATGGGAGACAACGATTTCAGAAGCCTTAGCAACAATGCGTTCACTGTCGGCGAGAAGTTGGATTATAATGTCTTCTACGGCCCCATTGTCGCGGGTGGGGCTACAATTGCCACACCATCAACAGAGTACTACGGCGACAGGAAATGCATCAAAATAGAATTCACGATGAGGTCGGCGAAGTTTTTCGACTTCTTCTTCAAGGTGAGAGATTACTATTCATCTTTGATCGACGTCTCCGGACTGTTCCCCTGGAAGTTCGAGCAGCACATCAGAGAAGGTGGGTACAAGCGCGATTTCACGGCGTGGTTCGACCAGCAGAATCACAGAGCAAAGACGAGCGAAGGCGGACCGTACCTGATTGCGCCTTATACTCAGGACATTGTGAGCACATTCTTCTTTGCGCGCACTCTTAATTATAACAATCTGAGAATCGGCCAAAGCTTGCACTTCGAAAACTTTTACAGCGACAAAACATATCCGCTGGACGTTAGGTACCTCGGTGAGCAAGACATCGAAACAAAAGCTGGAAAATTCCACTGCCAGATTATTGAGCCGGTGATCGTCAAGGGAGGTCTGTTTAAGAACACCGGCCGCATAGTAGTCTGGATAAGCAAGGATTCGCTCAAGATTCCTGTAAAGGTCCAGAGCGAAGTTGCGATCGGATCGGTCGTGGCCGAGCTGATCGACTATAGCGGTCTGGCTGGCAATCCGACCTCAAAATATTAGGAAAGATAGTGTCGTCTGAAGAGAACCTGGTGACTACCGACGTCGCGCGTCCTACCAGATTTAAGCCGGTGCCGTTCGCGTTGCTCTCACTCGTAATCGTATTCTTCCTATTCCAAGTTGTCGGGGGTGGAATAACCGAACTCATATTCGGTCCGAATCCAAAAGCAAACCAGGCGTTGGGATTCAGACTAGCCAGCATGATCGCCGAACTTTTGTTCGTGCTCGCCCCCGCGCTTCTTCTCATGCGCGTTCAATCGGGGAACTGGAAATCAATTCTCGGGATAAACAAAGCCGATTGGAGGAGCATTCTTCTTTCCATGGTAGGAATCATTGCGCTCCAGGAAATACTCGAGGTCTACACATATTTCCAGGGCATGATACCGCTTCCTAACAGTGTGAAAGAATTTATCGACTCATATCAGAATGCAATCGACCAATTATATAAGCTCTTAATTGTCGCCCATTCGCTCGGAGACTTCCTGGTAGTCACGGCTGTTGTTGCTATTACTCCTGCCATCTGTGAGGAATTTCTCTTTAGAGGTCTGGTTCAGGGTAATTTCCAAATCGTCATGAGGAAATGGCCCGCCATTGTCATGACCGGAATTATTTTTGGTGCATACCACGTCCAGCCGGTCACGTTCGTGGGACTTTGTAGCCTCGGGATCTACTTGGGCTATCTCATGTACACAGCGAAAAGTATACTTGTCCCCATCGCGGCTCATTTTACGAACAATTTCTTCACGATTCTGGTGTTTTATCTCTCCGGAAGGGACAGCCTGGTGGCACCAGACGACGCTCAGTCAGTGAGCCCGCTCGCCATAGTTATCTTGCTGACTCTTTCTATAGTGGTGTTCATTCTCACAATTCGGTTTATGAGGAGCCGGGACTTAGAACCAAAGGAGGTTGAAGACGCTTGAGGTGCGGGAATTGCGGATCGGAAATCGAAAGGATGTTTCTTTATTGCGAGAAGTGCGGCACACTGAACAGTGAAGTCTCATCAGAGGAAGGGATTGTCTGCGACACTCATCTCGAGAACCAGGCGATCGGGTTCTGTGTAGTATGCGGGAGAGCCGTCTGCACTGAGTGCGCAGAAAATTCAGGCCGAGCTCTGCTCTGTTCGGACACCAGGCATCGCACGTTGCTTAGCGATTGGAAGGTCGTTCATACTTTCGATTTCGAGTATGAGGCGGCAATGCTGTGTGCGAACCTCGATCAGCATGACATCGAATCGGAAGTATTTACCAAGTTGAATCCCGACGTCGTGGAGTCGAGCGCGCGACCGACGAAAGTGACAGTTCTAGTCCCGAAATCGAAGTATAATGAGGCCATGGAGATCAGCAGTTCGATCGGTCTTGATGAAGAAGAGGAGAATGAAGAATAATGTCTAATTTGACTACACGTGTTCTCGTCGCTGTGGTGGCTATACCTCTGATAGTGGCCGCATGCTACTTTGGAGGATTTTTCTTTTTTGCGTTCACGACGGTGATCATCGTCCTATCGGTAAACGAGTTCTATTCGATGGCAAGTACTCGCGGCTTGGAAATGTCTCCTGTCATCGGCATCACAGGAGCCGGTGTGTTGAATGCGATCGTCTATTCGTCTACCATGGAAGCGGCTTTTGAGTTCCTGATAATTTTCATTGTGCTGGTCCTGTTGTCTGAACTCGCAAGGAAAAGGACTGACAAAGTCTCAGGCACTTTCGAAAGCGTAGGTGGAACGATCGCGGGTGTGGCCTACATCGGTCTTTTCGGCGCGATGCTGACAGCACTAAGGCTAAGGGTCGGCATTGAGCACGTATTGCCGACAGATCGCGCCGCGGGATATTATCTCATCCTCATACTCGCGACGATCTGGATATGCGATTCAGCGGCGTACTTCGTCGGCAAACCGTTCGGCAAGCACAAAATGAGCAGGTTTGTAAGTCCGAACAAGTCGTGGGAAGGAGCGGCGGCCGGATTGATATTCGCCGTCATCACTGTTGTCGTCGGCAAATTTCTATTTCTTCATTGGTTAAGCATACCGCTGGCTTTAGGGACCGGTTTCGTCGTGGGGATATTCGGGCAAGCGGGAGACTTCGTGGAATCTCTCTTCAAGCGTGACGCCGGAGTGAAGGATTCCTCGGACATGATTCCCGGCCATGGAGGAGTATTCGATCGCTTCGACAGTCTGATCTTCTCCGCGCCTCTGATTTACCTGATGTTGAAGCATGTGCAGTAGAAGAAATCACTAAAGTGTCGTGACCGGATCGACGTCGGGAAAAAAGGTCACCGCATTACCGTACACCCGCTTCAGGTCCAGATCGATTTCGTCCAGGATTGCTTCCAGCTTCGCGTCCGCCGATGCAAGCTGCTTGCTCAACTTTATTATTATCTGGAATCTGAATTTCCCGATTAACCGGCCGATCACAGCTGGAGCCGGACCAAGAACGGCAATTACCGGCAGCTTCTTCTTGATCCGGGCAGCGGCTCTCTCTGCTGCGGCGCTGGTATCATTAAGGCGAGCTCCCCTGAACTCGAGTACGACCATGCGCGAAAATGGAGGATAGTTCAGTTCCTTCCGAACTCCGATTTCTTTTTGATAGAACCCAAGGTAGTCATGCGTTGCGACAAATTTCAGGACTTCGTCACGGCTGTCAGATACCTGGATCACCACTTCGCCGTCTTTATCGCGTCTTCCCGCCCTTCCCGCGACCTGCGTCAGGAGCTGGAATGTTCTTTCCGTTGACCTGAAATCCGGCATCAATAGATTCGAGTCGGCTGAAATAACGCCCACCAGTGTCACTCGCGGAAAATCCAATCCCTTCGCAACTAATTGCGTACCGATGAGCATATCTGCCGTACCGTTTGCGAATTCGATCAGCATCTTATCGTGAGCACCGCGGACAGATGTGGTGTCGAGATCCATCCGGAGGATTTTTGCTTCAGGAAAGTACATGCCAAGCTCATCTTCGACTTTCTGAGTGCCTGTTCCACCATAAACAAGTTTATCGCTGCCACATTTCGGACAGCGAACCGGCGGATCCTGGACATAACCGCAGTAGTGACAACGTAAGTGCTTCTTTCTTTTGTGAAATGTAAGGGCAAGGTCGCAGTTCGGACACATGATGGTACTGCCGCAATCATCGCACTGAAGATATGTCGAGAATCCGCGGCGATTCCGTAAAATTATGATGCCTTCTTTCTTTTCAAGCCGCGCATCTATCTTTTGCCTGAGTGTGTCGCTGAAACTTCCTGAGACAAGTTTCTCTTTCCGTTTCAATTTCATATCAACAATTTCGATCTTCGGCATCTTTGCATTGTCGATTCTCTCCGGAAGGTTGAGGAGGACATACTTTCCGGATACCGCGTTGTAGTACGACTCAACGGACGGAGTTGCGCTACCGAGGACAGCTACTCCCTTGTTTAAGGAGCACCGCATCACGGCTACGTCTCGCGCATTGTATCTCGGCGAGGAATCACTCTGTTTGTAGCTTGCTTCGTGTTCTTCATCGACGACAATAAGACCGAGGTTTTGCACCGGAGCGAACACCGCGCTGCGCGCCCCGATGACGACACGCGCCTCACCACGCTTCACCTTGCGCCACGAATCAAACCGTTCGCCCAAAGACATCCTGCTGTGCATTACCGCTATTGTCTCATGAAAGCGACTCTTGAACCTGTCGACCATCTGCGGGGTGAGGGAGATTTCAGGAACAAGGACGATGGCAGACTTCCCCTGTTTGATCACGAGGTCAATGGCTTCGATGTAGACCTGGGTTTTGCCGCTTCCTGTGACTCCGTGGAGAAGAAAGGTGGTGTAATCGCCTGATGAAACGGGTTCGCAAATCCTTGAGATCACCTCTCTTTGGAAAGAAGTCAGGTCAAAGGTCCGCTCGGCTTCGTGGTATTTGTAGTCGATCTCCCTGTAGCTTTCCCTGTCATACAACTCCACAATCTTTTTTTCAGCAAGCGCCATTAGCGAGCTCATCTTCGCTTTTGAAAGCGAGAGGAGTTGTACAACGCTAACTCCGCCCTCAGAAACTCTTAGCAGCTGAGACAACTTGATCAGAAGTTCCGACTGCTTGTGTGCCCTTTTGTCCAGATCGTCCAGGATTGTTGCGAGTCGTTCTTGAGATTCATACTCCTTCGCAAACTTCACATAACTCTCGTACCGTATCGCGACCCTAGGCTCTGCAATTTTTTCAATGACATCCACTATTCCGTCGGCCTGAAGTCGAGCAATGTGGTAGTTAAGCCCTTTCATCTCGAGTCTTCGCGCGAGCTGCCTGATTGTCATCTCACGTTTCGCATCCAAAGCTCTGATTATCTTTGCACGCGCAGGATTCTTGACTTCGGCTGAGTCTTTCAAGAGTCTCACGACTCTCATGCTCTCAACAGATGTACCGGTCGGGCCGGCAAGCTTCAACGCTTCGCCCCAGGAACTCAGATAATAATCGGAGATCCATTTAGTAAGTCTCATCATTTCAGAGCTGAAAATCGGCTTATCATCAGATACATCCTGAAGAGACTTTATGTCGGGAACGTTCGCTGCCGAGTTTGCATCAACGACAACGCCCATCAGAAACCTCTTTCTGAAAGGGGCAATCACCCTCACTCCGACTTCTACAGCGTCGGATAGGGCGTCAGGAATTTCGTAAGTGAACTGTCTGTGTACTGGAATGGGAAAGGCAACTTCGCAATAACTCTTCTTCACTCCCTGTTCAGCTCCGCATTCAACTTCTGCATTACCTCCGCTACCGGAAGACCCTTCGATTCCGCAATGCGCCTGCACTCCTCGAATTCTGCCGATACCCTTTTTTTACCGTTGACAACTGCTTCCTTAACCTGAACTTCGCCGAAGCTGGTCAATGCCGTCTTTATTTCTCTATGGATCTTGATCCTGTCGACGTGCTGGATCCGAAGTCCGAGAGTGGTGGTCTGGGAGAATATCTCTGCCGATATCCTTTCAAGAAGAGATTCGGAAATGAGGACGGTGAGCATAAAACCGGGTCTTCCCTTCTTCATTATCACAGGGACGACGAAAGCATCGGTGGCGCCGGCGGACATCAGCTTCTCGATGACATGTGGAATCAGCTGAGGGTTAATATCGTCCATGTTAGTCTCAAGCATCACAACATGATCCTCTTCGACCTCGGATTTCAGTTCTCCGATCACGAGTCTCAGCAAATTCGGAAGTTTGTCCAGGTCGCGCGATCCTGCACCGTACCCGATTTTTTCGATCTCGAAAGCCTGATGTTTGAGCACTCCTTTTGAAAACGACTTGACAATACCTGCCCCGGTTGGAGTCGTAAGCTCATACGGTACGTCATTGAACACGACCGGGTAATCCTTCAACACTTCGATTGACGCAGGAGTTGGGACGGGCATCGCACCATGCCGTGTCTCAACAAAACCGTTAGACCCCATCCGGATGGGAGATGTGTATACCGCATCAACACCGCTCATCTCTACACACAGTGCGCATCCGACTATGTCAACGATCGAATCGACCGCCCCAATTTCATGGAAATGAATCTTCTCGAGGGGAATGTCGTGTATTTTGGATTCCGCCTCGCCGATCCTCCTGAACACGTCGAGAGATTTGTCGCGCACGAATTGACTCAGCGGCGATTCCGCTATTAAGTGTTCGATCTCGACATAACTTCGTCCATGTCCCTGACCATGGTGTCGGTGGGAACGGCCCTGATGTTGGCCTGAATCGGCGTCTCGACCGAGATCCGTAACCTTTTCTGTTTCACCCGACACCAGAACGTCGATCTTCACTGCAGTAATCCCACTTCGAATGACTTTCCTTTGAGCAAGCTCGACATTTCCGAGTTTCAGCTTGTCGAGCTCTCGTTTCAGGTCATCCGGACTTATCCCTGCCGACACGAAGGCGCCAAGAATCATGTCTCCTGCAATTCCTGCAAATGCATCCAGGTACGCTATTTTCATCCTTACTCCTTAACATTTCAATTTAGTTTTGAGCAGATTGCGGTTCAATCGTCAAATGAGAAACAAGATCAGGAAATTATCATCGTACAATGCAGAAGATTGCCAACTAAAGAACTTTGAGGAACCTTGCCGAGTGAGAAGAGTATTTACGGACCGATTAAGGAACCGTATGAAGTGGCTGGCCTGCCAGGACAGATAAAGTGTCTTTTGCTGTTCTACTTTTCGTGATGAAGATCTGAGTAAGAGACAAAGCTTCCGAGCGGTTCTGCCGACATGACTCCTTCGAGGATAGCACCCGACACAGCGTCAGACGCAAGAGCGGCCACGAGTTCAAACTGTGCTTCAATCTCGCATGTCGACGAAGCAAAGACTGCATCGCCGTCGTAGCTTGTGTGGACAGGCACAATCCTCCTCGCGAGCGAATCGTGGCACCGCTGTGCGATTCTGTTGAGTTCAGTCTTGCTGAGGTTTGCGTTAGTCACGACAGAAACGAGCGTAGTGTTTGCACCCGGCAGTTGTGATCTTACGATCCTTTCCACCTCTTTTGTATTGTCGGATACAGGTTTGCCCTCGACCTGCGCTCCGGCAACGAAACTTCCGGACAGGTCATAGACATCTCCCACTGCATTCACGACGGCCACTGCCGCGACTTTCACTTTGTCTTTAGAGGCAAGACCGACACCCTGACCCGATTTCATTGCGTGATTCAACCCGGCCCATTTCCCCACGGTCGCTCCTGTCCCTGCACCGTGTGACCCTTTAGAAAACCGATTGTCGATCGCGGCTTCACAAGCTCGATAACCCATCCGATCGTCTGGAAATGCGTCGCTCCTTCCTATGTTCAAATCGAAGATAACCGCGCCCGGGACGATCGGCACGACTCTCCATGGAGTGGTATAACCGATTCCGCGCTCCGCCAGAAATTTTACCACACCCGTCGCGGCCGCCAGTCCGTACGCACTTCCTCCCGTGAAGAGTATTGCGTCCACCCTGTTCATCTGTTTGTCGGGAGCGAGCAACGCCGTCTCTCGCGTGCCCGGTGATGCCCCGCGAATGTCGACGCTAGAAACCGCGCCACCATCGAATAGCATTACCGTGCATCCTGTTATGGCTTCCCGGTCTTCAGTCGATCCGATGTGGAATCTATCGATACCGAACATAAGGCTGCCCGTTAATAAGTCCTACGACTTCAGCGGTCCGCCGCAAGCTTCAATATTCCTCCTTGCCAGGTCTCGTCATGAGGTCGTGCACAGCTTTCTGTGGATCCTTTCCCGAGAAGAGGACTTCGTACACTTGCTGCATTATTGGCATTTCGACGTGATACTTTGCTGCAAGCTGGTGTGCTGCTCGTGTAGTAGGAACGCCTTCTGCGACCATTTTGATTCCGTTCAACACGTCTTCCAATTTTCTTCCCGCCGCAACCTGTTCTCCGACAAACCTATTCCTGCTGTATCTGCTCATACAAGTAACAATCAGATCTCCCATCCCTGCGAGACCGGAGAAAGTTTTATGATGTGCGCCGAGGGTCTCTCCGAGCCGCGTTATCTCGACCATTCCGCGCGTCATGAGAGCGGCCTTCGTGTTATCCCCGTAGCCGGCTCCATCACTCATTCCCGCGGCAAGCGCGATAACATTTTTCAGAGAACCACACAGCTCAACACCTTTGACATCGCGGTTAAGATAGACCCTGAAATACGCGTTCATGAAAAGCTTCTGAATCAACTCCGCACTTTTCCTGTGATGAGAGGAAGCCACAATCGCAGTCGGCAGCCTCCTGCTGACTTCTTCGGCATGACTTGGTCCCGACAGAATCACATAGTTCTCTATTGGACATTTTGAAAGTGTTGATTCGACTACCTCGGACATTGTTGACAGCGTTGATGCTTCGATACCCTTGGCCGTATTGACAAAAATCTTGTCTCGAAAATTGAAATCGGAAATCTTCTTCAGCTGTTCGCGCAAGAATTGGGAAGGAATAGATGCGACGACCACTTCTGCCTGCTCAATCGCATTTTGAATATCGGAAGTAATTGTGATTTCGGGAGGAATTGAAACGCCTTGAAGGTAGGTCTTGTTTTCTCTGAGCCTGTCCAGCTCTTCGGCATATTCCTTTTTGTAAGCCCAGAGAGTGACTTCGGCCCCGTTGTCATGAAGAGGAATGCAGAGCGCCGTACCCCAGCCGCCAGCACCGAGTACGGAAACTTTCATCTAATGATGTTGGAGTGGTTCTTCTGTTTGTGAAAGAATCTCAATTTATCCAGACGATTTTCCTGACCATGCAGGAGGCGGATCAGGTTCGTCCTATGGTTATATATCAAGAAACTCGATATGAAGATGCTGACGAATATCATCGAGTGGTAATAACGGGTGACTACGTCGAACACATTCGCGCGCACGAACATGGCGAGCGGAAACGCGACAGCAGCGCTGACGGAACCGAGAGATACGTAACGCGAACTAACCACCACAATTGCGAAGACGCCGAAGGCGATGGCGACTTCAATGGGAGCAATTCCGAGGAGCATGCCGCCGGCTGTTGCTATTCCTTTTCCACCCTTGAATCCTGCGAAGATCGTCCACGTGTGTCCGAGTATCGCGCTGATACCCGCGATTATTTGTACCATCGTGAAATCTGAAAACGGGGTTCCGTTATCCAAAGGAAAGTTACCGAAGAAGAGACGGGCAAGGACCACTGCGGCGACAAACCCCTTCAGAGCGTCAATTATTATGACGAAAACACCGGGGCCCCAGCCTAAAACGCGGATTACATTTGTGCCGCCAGCATTGCCGCTTCCATAATTCCTGATGTCAATCCCTTTTAGGGCTTTGGTAACTATGATACTTGTCGGGATCGATCCGACCAAGTAGCTTAGCAGCATCACTATTATCAGAGATATCATTGCACCTCCTTAAGACCGTATAAAATTAACCCCCTGCGCTTTCAAATGCAAAACACTGCGCGTCAAATCCGGACCAGTTTCCATCTCTTCCGAAGACTGTAGAATAATCGCAAAGCTCGTCTAGATATTATATTGACATTTTCTTCCAAAAAGAAAGGCGGACCGAATGGCCCGCCTTTCAGGGACACAAAATGCATCTGGGTTTCTATTTCAGCAATATCATCTTCTTCGTGGAAGAGAATCCGCTTCCATCAGTTGAAGATACGAAAAGGCGATAGTAATAAATCCCGCTTGCGAATTTGTCGAGATTCAGCTGTGTAGTGTACTTGCCAGGATTCACAGTACCGAAGTCTTGCTGGGAGACTCTCTCGCCAAGATCATTGAAAACCTCAATGATTGCTGACGATGTCTGTTTGATGTCGAAGCTAACAGTTGTCGAGGGATTAAAGGGGTTCGGATAATTCTGGTACAACGCGTAGCCATTTGGAATGTCTACAGTTACAGTGAGCACTCCACCAAGCTGTCGTGAGGTTCCGCTCACGTCGATCTCAGAAATGCGATAATAGTAGGTTCCCGCGGTGAGCGCTTTCAAATCTGTAAAAGCATATTCTGCACCAGCATTAGCCTGCCCACGTGCGAGCAGGTTCGCATCAGTGGTACAGTCGGAAATAAGGATGAAAGGACCCGAAACGTTGCTGCTCCTGGAAATGCTAAATCCTTCCACGTTCACTTCTGCTGAAGTCTTGAATTCAATTTGAACTTTCCCATTGCTGTATGCACCGACGGCCGAGGTTAGAAGTGCGTTTAATGACACCTCGCTTGTGTCTGTAAGGTAAGCGTGAGCGAGAGGTCCGGGCCCTGCAGCGTTTGACCAGTAGAATGTAAGAGTTGACGTGCCTGCACCAGAGGAATGCGGCGTGAGGGTGATACGGAATCTCACAGTGTCCGACACGTTGTTGATACCGTCATAGTTGATCGTATCTTGTTGCGGGATGATGACGAAATCGGAATTGCTCGACGTGACTGAGTCTAGGTACACAACGTCAATCTGTGCGGAACCGTGAATCGAGTCCACCTTGGGCACTCCGACCGTTGTGTGTCCAAAGAAAACGGAATCCACGTCAAGCGCGAAAAGGCCAAAAGAGAAAGGACTGGGATTTCGAGGCGCTCCATAGGGATTCCTTGGCGAGAAGTCGTTCTTCGCCGACGACTGAGCGGATGAGTGTCCGGAGAGAAATGCGACGAGGATCAACGCCAAAATGAAAACCCGATGGAACCTGATGGTCGACGCATTAGCATGATTCATTGATTTGTCCTCCATTTGATGAAGAGATGACATCTTACCTTTTCACACTAGACAATGGAGGCACGCACACCGCGATCCGGCAGACGTGACATTACGCCGAAACGAAATAAATGCCCGGGATTGATGTCGTGCTTCTCCATCTCATGACTCGAACAGAAACTCTGTGCTGCTACCGTTCCCTCGCGAGAATAATAACATCGCGGAATTTCTTTGTCAAGCAGATGTGTCGATTGTCACAAAAAAGAAGTCTAAAATGGGGATTACGTCAAGACATGTCCGCGTGAAGCCATTTGAGAGCTTCTCCTACACCGGGGCACAAAAAAAAAGCGGCCCGGCACATTGAGCGCCGGGCCACGTTGCCAGTAGAACAGGAGGCCGAGATGATCTTAATAGTGTACTGTCAGAGTGAAAGTGCCGGTGTAGGCTCCTGGTGTCTGGCCGGCTCCGACGGTGCCAACGCTCCCTCCAAGCCAAAAGTAGTAGTCTTGAGCGCTGTAGTTCGAGCCGCCGAGCGTAACGGTCGCGTTATTCGCCACTGAAGCTGCCGTCGCCTGATTGGCAGAAGAGGCGGCTCCGTCGATTGTCGGTGTGAAAGTAAGTGTAGAGCTGGCGGGACCGTTCAGTGTCACCGAGCTATACTGGACTGTTACGACAGAAGTACCGTTGCCGGTAAGAGTAAACTGGATCGGGCTCGTATGCGGATCGACGGCCGCAGGAGTCGTCCCTGCTACGATTGTACCAAGATTCAAGGGTCCGCCCGCCACCGAAAGCGTAAGTCCCTGGATAATCGCCGCATTAATTGTAACGGCCTGATTGGCGGTGTTTTGCGCCATCGACATTCCGACTGTCCCGAGGACGATCGCCGAAACTAACATTAACTTCTTCATGACTAACCTCCTGTTGGATATTTTGTTGTTTGAACTCTCAACCCAGAAGCTTGCTGCTCCTGGCTTCTTTGAAAACTGTATTGAACTCATCTTTTTCATAACTATACACATGAGACGCAAGGACCGTGCCAAAAAGAAATACGCGAAATTTGACGGCAATTCAAGACTAACTGGAAGTCGAAAGATCCCGATTACAAAACCGTAATGAAGCCGCACGAATTTGTGCCGCGTTTGATTGGAAATTTGATTATGGATCTACACTATTCGCTGAGGATGAAGAGCAATTCCGAGCTGCGCACATGAAGCCCTCACGCCGAACTGCACATCCCCCGAAGCCACTGCAATGAGTCTGGGGGGCCGGTACCCGGCGATTAGCTATGTGCGACTGAAGGAGGTTGAGTGTATGGCCTACTTGGGACCGTAGGTGAGAAGCACATTCCCTGACTTGAAAATCCTGGATCTGAGAAGTTTGATGTTCGGCATGGGCCGCGTTGTCAAGAACATTGGACTGCCCTTCCCGAGCACGACCGGATTGATGATGATGCGATATTCGTCTATCAGGCTGTTATCGATGAGGCTCGACGCAAGGTTCGCACTTCCGAGTATCCCGATGTCCTTCTTGCCTTCACTTTTCAGTTTCTGAACTTCTTCTGAGACATTCCCCTTTATCAATCTAGTGTTGCTCCAATCAGCCTTTGACATTGTCCGTGAAAAGACAACCTTGGGAACACTGTTCATCAACTGCGAGATGAGCGGGTCATTCTTAGATGCAGTCTCAGAAGTCCAGTATTTTGCCATCCCTTCGTACGTGACTCTCCCGAACAAAAGCATACCGGTTTCATTGAGTTGTTCAGCCGCAAATTCGTGGAACTCTGCGTCAACGTTGTGCCAGCTGATTTCCCATTTGTTAGTTCCTTCAAAGAAACCGTCTATGGTCAACATGTTGAAGATGTACAACTTGCTCAATGCCTTTTCACCGGGTTGTGGTTCGGCGTATTTTTCTCCGAGGAAAAACTCGAGTTGTTCGTTGACAACTTAATCACGCTCATTCAAAATCTTCCCTAGAGTTCAGATGTAACAATTGACAAGACTCATTTTGCTCCCGAACGTCGTTGTTCGCTTTCCGCGATCATGGATGTGAGGTCACTCGCAGGTCTGATCTCCCAACATCCACCGCCGAGCTTCAGCGAAGGGTGCCTCGACATTATCTGGATGGCATGGTTCAAGTCCCTCGCTTCGAGAATCATAATGCCGCCAATTTGTTCCTTTGTTTCCGCAAAGGGACCGTCTGTCACCGTCACGCGTCCGTTATTCGGACGAAGAGTGGCAGCGTTATGTGCGCTCTCCAGCCCTTCCCCACCGACATAGTGACCGTTCTTGCGGAGTTCATCGTCGTAAGCGAAACAAGCATCAACGAAATTGTTCTGGGCGCTTTGTGTCATCTTCTGCCAAACACTATCATCGATGTAGCCAAGACATACATATTTCATCTTAATCTCCTGTTGTTCGGATTGACTGAAATTCGTCCGGGACTGAAAGTGGACATTAGAGCGAGTTAAATACAATCACTGAGTTCCGGCGTCCGATGATGAGTCCATTTCCGAAAGATAGAAACCCAACATTCGACTCCGCATGACTGGATCGTGAAGTCTCTGTCCTTTCCAACAATTGAATAGAGGATCCTCTCATATTAACTCGGACCCAGCTCCAGGTCCCAGGTTCAGCTTTTGATACGGGCTTTGTGCTTTTCGAGTTCCGCCATTACCGTGGAATTTTCTCCTGCTTTCCGAACGTCTTCAGGGAACTCAGACATTTCGAAGACTTGTCGGACTTCGATGACTGCACCGGAGTCGTTTTTCACTGCCGGGCAACGTTTTGCCCACTCGACTGCTTCTTCCTTGGATTTGACGTCGATCATCCAGTATCCGCCGACGACTTCTTTCGCCTCGACATACGGGCCGTCAGTTACTGCTGTCTTTCCCCCTTTGAACGTAACTCTCGCACCTTTCAGCATCGGATGAAGTCCGTCAAGTGAAATGAGTACGCCGGCTTTCGCCAACTCCTCGTTGTACTTCATCATTGCAGCGACTGCTTCTGCAGGAGGAGCGAAGTCTGCCGCAGCTTTTTGGCTCGGAGGTGCGTCCGGCTGATACTCCGGCGGGATCATAAACATCATGAATCTCATTTTATTGACTCCTTTTTATTTGAATTGATTTACTGTTCACACTATTTAGTCGATTGACAAGTCCCCAAATCGACATCAATGTGATTACGAATGTCAATGGTCGTGCATAAGAGTATCCCATAAAGGAAAGAAAATTTGGAAGTCTTGCCACACAGGACCATTGGTTTTCGAAATTGTTCTTCGAACTGCATCATAGGGTTTACGATCATATGTGGCTATTTGAGGGCCGGTTCGTATGAAAGGAAGACGTTACCATTTCCGAATGAGCGGGAACTTACCAGTCTCATCGGTATTTTGCCTCTTATGCCTTGGAACATCGTCCTTCCTCCGCCGAGTACAACTGGAACGACAACAATCTGATACTCATCAATCAATCCCTCCTGAGCAAATTGAGAGACAATGCTGCCGCTTCCCATAAGCACCAGACCCGACCCGGGCTCCTGCTTCATCTTTTTGATTGCCGCCACGATATCTTCCTTTATCAACTTGGTATTATTCCAGGCAGGTTTCTCCATCGTTCTTGAGAATACGATCTTCTCCCCGTTGTTCATCCTCTCCGCAACCACCGGGTTATTCTTTTGGGCAGCCGGGGTCGGCCAATAGCTCACCATCAAATCATAAGTAATCCTCCCGAACAGGAGCACGCCACCGCCTTTCGCGTTGCCTTCCACAAACTTTTTGAACTCAGGATCAGTATTGTGAGCCCAACTCATGTCGCCCTTCACATCCACGAAGTACCCGTCCAACGATACGCTGTTAAACACGATTAACTTACGCATTCAAATTCCTCCAACCGATTTTGATATTATGAGCGAAACTCCCGGAACGTCAAAGTGGACATGATTGTGAGACAGGAGAAGAGCAAACGGCTGACGATGAACGAGCAGTAATATCAGACATCAGCCGTGGACTCTTCATACAACTTCCGGCTCTACGCCTTTCGAAGTGAGAATATTGAGCGGACAATCTGTTTGCGCAAGTACAGGCCGCCCCAAACCAGCACAGCAAAGTACACCGGGAACAGGACATTGCTGAAAAGTGGCGTGCCGATGCGCAGGTTGGAAGCGACCGCTCCACCGAGGTAGCCAGTGAGGAGAATCGCGCCAATTATGGAAGTTCGCGGAACCACGTAGACAATAACACAGGCAAGTAATATGATCCCGATAGCTGAAATGGCTTCGGCCGGATATCCCAGTTGAGCGGATGCTTTCATTACTGGTGCAACCTTCATCACTTTAGTAATGCTGTCAAAAAGCATGAAGAGTACTGCCAGGCCGCTCATGATACGCCCCGTCCAAAGTCCCTTCTTCTCCCAAAGTGATCTCTTCGGCGAAACTGATTCTATTGAGTGCTCCATGACTTCTCTCTTTTTGTTTAATTTCTTATTGCCTACAACAGATAGTCGAACGACAGTGTTAGAAATCGACATCCGGAGAGAAAATTTTCTTCATCGTCTTCGCGCACCGTTAGTGCTGACTAGCTCTCTGATTGGGCGAATCTCGATGCATCCGACGCTTGCCGGTGGAATCTTGGAAGCGATTTGTATCGCTTCGTCCAGATCTCCTGCTTCTACGAGGTAAAATCCGGCTAGCTGTTCTTTCGTCTCGGCAAAAGGGCCGTCGGTAATAGAGACCCGGCCGTCCCTTACACGAACGGTAGTTGCCGTCCGAACTGAGAGTAAAGCCTCCGATGCGACGCAATGACCGCTTTTTCGAATTTCGCTGTCGTACGCCATGCACTCATCGTCGGTCATGGCGCCAATTTTCATCTCTTCACCGTAAACCAGACACATATATTTCATGCGCAGCTCCGCTTGATTGTTCAATAAGTAATCGTATGGAGGATCCTCAAATCGACAATGCGGATCGATTTCTCATTTCAGTTTCTTCAGTTGCGACTCCAGGAATCTACGTTCGGGTTCCTGACGAGTGAGCTTCAGCGCGCGCTCATAGGACATTCGCGCGTCGGTGGTTTTTCCAAGCCGTCGGCAAAGCTCAGCACGGGCAGAATGTGCGAGGTGATAGTCGTTCAGTTCTCCGCGCTCGAGGATAGCATCTACGATTTTCAGCCCAGCCGATGGACCGTCCCGCATGGCTACTGCAACGCCCCGATTTAACTCGACAATTGGAGAAGGGTTAAGGCGGATGAGAAGGTCATACAGTGCGACAATTTCGTTCCAGTCGGTCTCAGAAGCAGCTGTTGCTTCCGCATGAACTGCAGAGATCGCCGCCTGAACGGTGTACGGCCCGAATCGTTGGGATGCTATTGCTCTTTCGACCAGCGGAACGCCTTCGGCGATCATATCGCGATTCCACAACGAGCGTTCCTGGTTTTCGAGAAGAACCAATTCACCTTCGGGAGACATGCGGGCAGCTCTTCGCGATTCGTGGAGAAGCATAAGAGCCAGAAGACCGAGTGCCTCCGGCTCGGGGAGTAGCTCGACAATGAGGCGACCCAACCTGATCGCTTCTGATGAAAGGTCGGCACGCGTCACGGACTTCCCCGCCGATGCCGAGTAACCCTCGTTAAAGACCAGGTAAACAACCTGGAGCACGGTCTCCAGCCTTTCAGGAAGGTCGGATTGAGATGGAACCTGATAGGGAATGTGCGCGTCACGGATTTTTGATTTTGCTCTTACTATTCTTTGAGCAAGTGTGGACGGCGTTGTCAGAAACGCTCTTGCTATTTCTTCTGTAGTCAGGCCGCAGACTTCGCGCAAAGTCAGAGCGACGCGTGCTTCCGGCGCCAGCGCGGGGTGGCAGCACGTAAAGATCAGGCGCAGCCGGTCGTCTTCGATCTCACCATTATCAAATTCGGCCACCGCATCGGGAGTATTCGACACCTGGTCGATAATCGGCTCGAGGGAAGTCTCGAAACGAGCATGACGCCGAATCTGGTCGATGGCCTTGAACCGGCCGGCCGAGACGAGCCACGCTCTCGGATTTGCGGGAACCCCATCAGCCTGCCACTGATCAAGCGCAGCATTGAAGGCGTCGTGCATGGCGTCTTCAGCTATATCGAAGTCGCCGAGGAGACGGATGAGCGTCGCGAGGATACGACGTGACTCCGTCCTGTAAACGTCGTCAAGTGTTTTGCGGACATATTCAATGGAATTGGTAGTCATACACTGTTAAAGCTGACGTCGAAGAAGAGTGTGCTATCTTTTTCTAAAACAAAGCAGGTTCGAAGTTAGTTCAAAACGCCCCGTCTGTATTGGGGGAATCTTCGGGTAATTGCTGGCCGCAATCCCAAAGCTCAATTATTTTGCTGCCTTTGAATCTTGCCATGTGTACCACTATCATACCTCTATCCATGCCGCTCAACGAAAGTTGGGCGTGAACCGCAACGAGATCGCCGTCTCCGATGACATTCTTAACCGTGTACTTCTTGGCCGGGAACTTCTCGTGGTTTTCGATCATTGCCTTCCGCAGCGCGGAGAACCCGGCCGCAAAAAAAGGATTATGGTGTTTGCCGCTAAAGTCGACAAATTGCTTATACGCCTCCTCGATCCTGCCAGACGTGACGAGCTCCAGGAATTGGACTGCAGCTTTTTTGTTATTCGCGAGATCGTTCGACATAAATGACTCTCCTCTCTGTCTTCAAAAAAAAATTCCTAACCCGGATCACTGAGATCCATGCGAACGCAAGATGACAAAACGAAAATTTCAATAGCAACACCAAATCCATATTCGGTGACCCGGGTTAGTTTTGATTTCGAGTCTAACGAGGACTCTGCGCTTAAGATTTCCGATTTGGTCCCCGTTTCAGGATGGCGTCCAGGCTCCACGGACCCGGGCCGGCAGCTGAGAAATATAACCAGATGAAACAGTAGACCATCGCGAGTTCGCCTCCGCTGATTATAGGCCAGACACTCCGGGGAAAATGAGCCTGGAAGAACGCGACAGCCATTTCGCCTGAAAGGATAAACGCGACTGGCCGCGTGAAAAGCCCGAGGAACATCAATCCACCTCCGAAAGCTTCCAAAATTCCCGCGAGACCCATCTGCGAGACTAGAGAGACGGTACCGCCCTTTCCCATCCCTGCTGGAAATGCGAATAGCTTCATCGTGCCATGAAGCATGAATGTGAATGAAGCAACAAAACGCAGTAGACTCCGCAGACGCGGTTCAAGGTTTTGCCATCCAACGACAATGTTCGACATGATGTGTAGCCCTCTTCTTATAATTATTTCTTCTCGACGAATTCCCTTAAGTTCGCTCCAACTAAATGCGTCCAGCCATGGACGAAATTCTCTTCTGCCAAATCCAGATTCTTTTCCGGACGTAATGTTGCAAGTCCTTTGACGACAGAGCTGATAGTTTCCTCGACGCCCTCAACCATGATTTAAGTCAGAACACCTGATGCTCCATTACAATTCCCACCGACTACCACATCCCGCTCACCTCGCCAACTGTATCATCGAATGCGAGATGACAGTCATATCGATGCCGGTCGTTCCTCCCGCAGACGTCTCCATAGAAAGAAGCAGATAGCTCAATATCTGACACGCGAACTATGGACGCGCTACCCTGTGTCCATCCATTCGGATTACTCACTCAGCCATGACGTAAAACTTAACTGTAACTCTTCCGGCGGACTTACCTTCAACTTCGGCGCTCCAGCTTACAGTCTGCCAGGAAGATGCGTGAATAGTTGGGGCAATGAGGCGAACCACAACGGGGACATAATCCCTTGCGGGGATGATGAATTTTCCCTGAGGTAATGGATGGTGGGCGTACTGAGCCGAGTTGCTGTCAATGGCCCATCCGTTGGGAAGGAACGGGTGCAGGTCCATCGTAACCGGTTTGTCAGTGTTATTGCGGAGGATCAGCGGGATTGGAAAATCCTGGCCTGTGCCAACACCCAGCTCAGGAGACAGGAGCTCGGTCAACGATTCAAGGTTGTGGGCCGGCCAGAACCGGTTATAGAATGCCCAACCTCCTCCAAGTTCTATAGAATAATCAGGCGGATCTTTCGGCGGCTCGTACCCGCGAACTCGCGCAAAGCCGATCTGGCCTTGCACGACGTTCTCGAACACATCGCCTGTCACGGTGCCGCCCACCAGCGATTTCCCAAGTATGAATGTCAATGGCTCTTCATAGAAACTCAAATTCCCCGCCTGCAGGTCCCGATCCGGTTCTCCGTCATACTGAGTCCGGTGAAGTGACACTTCCTTCGCAGCGATGCGAGCATATGAAAGATGTTGTGATGGCGAGACTTCAGTCATGGAATATTCCGGACCCTTTCCTTTCAGGAAATCGAAATGAGAAGCATCTGTAAAATAGTAAAGCTTCTGAGGCTGCCATACATGGAGACCTTCCATAAGATTCGCGAACCACAATCTGTCTGCGGGGTCACCGATCTGCTCAGGGAACCATGTGGGATCACCCGCAAGATCGAACGCCTCAGTCGCCACGACACCAGAGGCCTGGTGGTCCTCATGGTTTTCACCGACGACAATATCCGGAAGCATAGTGATCACAACTGCGGGACGCGTTAGCCTGATGAACCGAACCACTTCCCCGAGGATATTGCCGTGGTTCCATGCCTCAAGCGACCGGAGAACGTCAGGAACTTCGAGCCACGGTGTATCAGGTCCGCGGAGGAACCATTCATTCTCAATTCCGATCGAAGCGAGGGCTTGTCGCGCCTCCATCTCCCGAATCTCCGCGAGGGATTTAGCTTGTTCATATCCTACGAGGTTCTGTCCGGCATCCCCGCGCGTAGTGAAGACCACTGCCACTCGCTTGTGTTCG
This sequence comes from Candidatus Kryptoniota bacterium, assembly GCA_036567965.1. Classification (NCBI taxonomy): domain Bacteria; kingdom Pseudomonadati; phylum Candidatus Kryptoniota; species Candidatus Kryptoniota bacterium. Next base: position 153,150 of record DATCTN010000030.1, on the reverse strand, counting down.
TCCAGAACGGCCTTCGCGAGATATCCGGCGATGAGGGACTCGTCATCGGGGTGCGCGACTACTACGAGTATGTCAGCTTTCAACCTGTCGTCAGGAGAAGGACTGACGTTGGGTTGTTGAGCCTTGACCAGGCAGACCGCCAAAAAAATTTGAAGAATCACAAAAAGAAAATAATGATGGGATCGGCTGTTCATATGGTAATTCTCCTATATAGACCGCCATGTAAGCAGCGTGCCAGATGCATCCGGTCCACGCTAACTCGTGATTGCGATTGAATATAGCCAATGCGGGAAGATTATGTCACAATTCTGCAGTCTGGAAATTGAAATCCGCCCGACATGCGTTACCGCCAAGACGTGCTCGTGGATCAATTTCAACCATCTGAGCTATAACAATTTCTTCAATCCGAAAAAGGCGATCGGCTGTTAGTCATCTCTCGCCAGCCATCTTGCTTCAAGGGCTTGCGACATGCTGGGACAGGAAGTGGCGACCCTTGTAAATGAGACTAAACCCGCGGGCCGCCACGCGGTGACGTTCGACGGAGCGCACTCTGCCAGTGGAGTTTACTATTTTCGGCTTGTCGCCGGGGAATTTGTTTCATCAAAGAAGATGTTATTGCTGAAGTAGGTTCCCGTCCAATCGGCATCGGCCCGACGCAGCGCTTTCTCGGAACCGCGCCCGATATTGCAGCCTTAGCGGATGATCGTCCGTTACTACCATATCAATGAACAAGTCTGAGCAAACAGAGGAGCCACCTAGATGACAGAATCACTCAAGATATCAGCTACCATCCCTGCCTCACCGAAAGAAGTATATGAGGCTTGGTTGAGCAGTAAGCAACACACCGAGTTCACAGGAGATAAGGCGAAGATCGATCCGAAAGTCGGAGGAAAATTCACGGCGTTCGGAGACTACATCAGCGGCAAGAACACTGAGCTGAAGCCGGGCGTGTTGATTGTCCAGGCATGGCGGACTACAGAATTTCCCGCGGGCAGCCCAGAATCCCGACTCGAGGTGTCACTCGAGAAGGCCAAAGGTGGGACCAAGCTGACCCTGACTCAGACAAACATACCCGAGGGTCAGGGCGCACGATACAAGGACGGCTGGAAGGAGTTCTATCTTCAGGCGCTGAAGAAATATTTCACTGAGAAGAAAGAGAAGTAGCGCAACTGCCGGTGATTCGGAAATAACTAGAAATAGCTAGTGGCTGAGATTGACCACTCCGGTACTTTTGTAAGAGACGAGCAGAAGTAGACATTCAACTCGCCGACGCCTTCATCTCGTATCGTCAATCAAGAATATAGCGCGGTTTATTTCTTGTTCAGCAGGCTTCCCAATTTCTCAACCGCACCTTTCTGAACGCGCTACTGAGAGATCGTTAACTCATCTTGTGAGTGCGATCTTTTTCTTTATTAATATACTTTTCCGGTTCTTTGTCGAAGGCGACCTTGCAGCCGGTTGCACAAAAATAATATGTCTTACCCTTGTAGTCGCTCTTCGCGGCTGCTCTTTTCTCGTCTACTTCCATTCCACATACAGGATCACGTGCCATTCTAAATTCCCCTTTCTAATTCACGACAAATATTATAATCGTTAGATTCACTTTCCAGTTAGCTCTCTGGAGACTGCGGCCCCGCCTTCAGCTGTCTCGAGCGCCACAAATAGTAGATGACCGGGTAAACGGCGAGTTCGAGAAGCACGCTGGTAACGACTCCGCCAACCATCGGTGCCGCAATTCTTTTCATCACATCCGACCCGGCGCCAGTCGCCCACATGATCGGAAGAAGTCCGGCGAGTATGGCAGATGCAGTCATCATCTTGGGGCGCACTCTCCTGACGGCGCCTTCATGGATCGCTTCCTTCAGGTGTCCGAGCGTGAGCATCTGCCCCGCCGCTTTCATTTTGTCGTGTGCGATGTCGAGGTATAGCAGCATCACGACACCGGTCTCCGCGTCGAGGCCCGCAAGCGCGATCATTCCGACAGCCACAGCGACGCTCAGATTGTAACCGAGAAGATAGAGAAACCATATCGCGCCAACAAGAGAGAACGGCACTGCAAGCAGCACTATGAAAGTCTTGGCGACGGACCGGGTGTTGAGATAAATGATGAGGAAAATGAGGAGAAGAGTCGCAGGTATTACATACCCAAGCGTTTTCGCCGCTTCCTGCATGTTCTCGAACTGTCCGCTCCACATAACGAAGTACCCATCCGGAATTTTCATATGATCATTGAGGTACTGCCTCGCAGCTCTCACGTATCCGCCGATATCGGACGTATTCGCGTCAACGAAGACATAAATTGTCGGCTCGGCACCCTCAGTCCTCACGAACATCGGGCCCTGGTGAATGCTCATCTGTGCGATGTCGCCAATGGGGATCTGCGCGCCGGCGGAAGTGGGAACGAGCACTCGCTTCAACTCTTCCGGATTGTCCCTCTCTTCAAGCGCGTATCTGACGGTGATAGGGTATCGTTCGATACCTGACACGATCTGTCCGACAGGCAAACCGCCTATCGCGCTCGTGATGATGTCCTCCATGTCCTGGACTGTTATACCATATCTTGCCGCCTCTGCCCTGTCAATACTGAAATCGAGGTAGTTTCCGTATCCGATACGTTCAGCAAAGGCGCTCGATGTTTCGGGAAGTTTCTTGAGGAGGCCCTCGATCTGCTCTCCAATTGCCTGAAGAGTGTCGAGGTCAGGACCCATGACTTTGATTCCGACCTGACTCTTAATTCCCGTGCTCGACATGTCAACTCGATTCTTGATCGGCATCGTCCAAACGTTTGCGAGCCCCGGTACTTGCAGGGCGTCGTTAAGCGCCGATTTCAGTTTATCAGGCGTCATCCCTTTCGGCCATTCCGATTCGGGCTTGAGATTTACGGTGGTCTCGAACATGTCAAGGCCTGCGGGATCGAGCGCGGTGTTTGCTCTTCCCGCCTTCCCGATCACCGAAGTGACTTCGGGAAACTTCGTTATGATCTTGTCTGTCATCTCGAGGGTTTGCCGCGCCTGAGTCACCGAAATTCCCGGAAATGCCGACGGCATGTAAAGGAGCGTCCCTTCCCACAACGGCGGCATGAATTCAGAGCCGAGCTTCATGTAAGGATAAACTGTTATTCCGAGAATGATGACTGCCGCGGTCAGTACATACCACCGGAACCTGAGGACAAATTTGAGAACAGGCGAATACAACCTGACGAGTATTCTATTCACGGGATTCCTCCCCTCCGGAGGGAGCTTGCCCCTGATGAGGTACCCCATCAGTATCGGTACAGCGGTGATTCCGAGGAGTGCCGCCGCCGCCATCGAATATGTTTTTGTAAACGCGAGAGGCCGGAAGAGCCGTCCCGACTGTCCTGTCAACGCAAATACGGGAATGAAGGAGACGGTAATCACGAGCAGCGAATAGAATAGTGATGGACCGACTTCCTTCGACGATTCTGTAATAAGCTTCCATCTATCGGACCTGCCGTTATCGACCTCGATGTGCTTGTGCGCGTTCTCTACCATGATGATTGCGGAATCCACCATGGCTCCTATCGCGACGGCGATGCCGCCCAAAGACATAATGTTAGCGTTCAGTCCCTGCCATCTCATCACGATGAACGCCATGAGTATAGCGGTCGGAAGAGTGAGTATTACGACAAAAGCGCTCCTGAAGTGAAATAGGAACAGCAAGCAGACGAGGGCAACTATGACGGACTCCTCAATCAGTTTATCCTGAAGCGTGTTGATCGCGTTATTGATCAGCTCCGACCTATCATAAACCGGTACGATCCTGACATCGGGCGGCAGGCCCTGCCGGAGTTCTTTCAATTTGTCTTTGACGCCGTTTATTACTTGAAGCGCGTTTTGGCCATAACGCATTTCGATCACACCTCCAACGACGTCTCCTTCTCCGTCGAGGTCCGCAACGCCGCGTCGTGCGGCCGCGACGATCTGCACGTCTGCCACATCTCCAAGAAATATAGGTGTCCCCGCCGTGAAGCCCGGACTCGAATAATTTAGAGCGGACTGCAGACTCGCGACCGGATCTTCTTTCTTCATGCCATCAAAACCTCCGCCTGAACCCGTCTCCATTTCGGATCTTGTGGGTTGAGCGTTAAAAGGCGAGTCCTGAAACAATTTGCCTCCCCGCGAAACTCCAAGCGGTATCTCCTTCATATCGTCGAGAGACTTGATATATCCGAGACCTCTGATCATCAACTCGTATCCTGCGTGATCGATCACCTCTCCCCCGACATCGCTATTACTTTTCTTGATCGCGTCCACCACCTGCATCGGCGAGATGTGGTAGGCCAGAAGCTTTCTTGAGTCGAGCGTTGCCCTCCATTCTTTCACATAACCGCCTACACTCGCGACTTCGGACACGCCAGGTACTGCCGATAACCCGTACTTGAGATAGTAGTCCTGGATCGAACGCAGATCTGCGAGGCTTCGCTTGTCCGACTTGAGTGCGTACTGGTACACCCATCCAACCGGCGTGGCATCAGGTCCGAGCGATGGCGTGATTCCCTGCGGCAATCTGCTCGAGGCATAATTCAAGTACTCGAGGACCCGGCTCCTCGCCCAGTAAAGATCGGTTCCATCCTCAAAAATTATGTACACAAGCGAAAAACCGAAGTATGAATATCCCCTGACGACTTTAGCGTGAGGAAGAGAAATCAGCGACGAGGTCAATGGATATGTCACTTGATCCTGTACTACCGTCGGCGACTGACCGGGATAATCCGTATAAACTATTACCTGGACGTCGCTCAAATCAGGAATAGCGTCGACAGGACTTGAGCTCAACGCAAAATAACCCGCGGCAATCGCGAATAACAGAATCACGATCACAATAAATCTGTTCTTTATTGACCATTCGATTATTCCTGCCAGCATGTCACTTCTCCCGCTTCGTCGTGTCGTGATCCATGTTCTTCATGTTCATCCCAGCCAAGTTGTCGATCGAACCGCTTGAATTATTCTTGTCACTCGAAGTATTGACGTGTCGGTCAGATCCGGACATCGCGCTTCCGGCGGAGTTTAGATTTGCATCTGAATCCAGAAGGAACTGCCCAGATGTGACGATGGTGTCGCCAATCCGCAAACCATCGGTCACTTCGTAGAATCCATCAGCGTATGCTCCGAGCTTTACCTCTCTTATTTCGAATTTTCCTTCACCGATTGCCAATGCGACAACCTGCCGTGCGCCGGTGTTTATGACTGCCTGGGACGGGACAGCGATGGCTTCGTAGCTCACGGGCGAATGAATCGCGACGTTCACGTATTGGCCGATTTTCATCACCATCCCGGGATTGTTGAGCGGAATTCTCACTTTTACGCTCCTTGCAGCGGGGTCGACTTCAGGATAGATGAAATCGATTTGTCCGCTATATGAATCGTTGGCGTTCTCTACATTCGCAGGAGCATGCATCTTCAGGAATGGCATGTCAATTTTGAACACGTCTGCAAGGATCCATACCTGATGAAGATTTGCAACTCTGAAAAGAGACTGGCCCGATGAGATGTTTTGACCTTCGACGACACTCTTGTCGAGAATAATCCCGTCAGCTGGCGAATGAATCACAACTCTGTCGATTATCTTGCCGGTCGATTGGAGAGAATCGATCTCCGCATCGTTCATTCCGAAAAACTTCAGTCTTTCTCGCGCGCTTCGGACCAGCGCGCCTGTCTGGCCCAAATTTCCTTCAGCTGATCCTGAAGAAGAAGCTGACTCATTGAAGGCACCTGCGGAGAGAAATTCCTGCTCTGCGGAAATAAGATCAGGGCTGTAGATCACCGCAATAGGTTGACCTTTTGCCACTTCCATCCCCGTGTAGTTAAGGAAGAGTTTGTCTATCCATCCGCCGACTCGTGTGTTGATATCCGAAATGCTCTCCTCGTCGGCCATCACAACACCGTATGTACTAATCGTCCTTGTTAGCCGCCTGAGCTCAACAGGCGCAGTAACGACCCCTATGTTCTGAACCATGACCGGATCGACTCTGATGATATTCGGATTTGCTTCGCCTTCGTCCGCGTACCTGGGTACGAGATCCATGTCCATCATAGGAGATTTTCCCGGATGATCAAGATGAAGTGTCGGGTTCATTGGGTCGTACCAGTACAGCACTTTTCTTTCCGAATTCGACGAAGCGACTGATGTCGAGTCGGGCCTGGAGCTGTTGCCGCTGCCCGTCTTTTCGCACCCGTACAGGACGACTGCAGCAATCATAAATACAACGACGTAAGCGCTCAAGATGGCAGCAGTTGACTTCACCGTCCCGAGAATTCTGCCCGGTCCTCCTCCCATTTCCCATTTCCCTTCTTTTTCCTTTTCAGTCCTTTTCATTTCACACCTCTGTATTTTTCAGAACCCTCGCCAACAAGTTTCGACATGTCAGCCAAAGCCGAGAAGTACGCCGCTTCAATCTTGGCTAATTCGATTTTGGCATTAATAAGATTTGTCAGGTTGTCAATCACCATCGCAAAGCTTGTCTTCCCGACCGAGTATGACGACAACGATGAATTGAAGGTCGCATCATACTGTGGGATCAGCTCTTTCTCGTAAAGAGGGATGAGTTTTGTGCGGGCATCTGCGTTCGCATATGCGCTGCGAATCTGACTCAACAAATCCACTTCGGCGAGATTATACCGGGACTCCTGAGCTTTGCTCATGAACTCCGCTTCATCGATCAACTTCCTCTGTCTCGAGCCGTAAAAGATGGGGATACTTACTCCGACTTCGAAGTTCATCATGTTCAATGCCTTGGTTCCGTCCGGCATCAACGCACCGCGGTAACCGTAAGAAAAACCAAAACTGAAGTCAGGAACAGCGTCTCTCTTGGCATATTCTACGTTCGCCTTCGACGACGCTTCTGCATTTCTTATCATGCTCAGTTCCGGGTTGTTCGATTTCAAAAGTGTTACAAAACTTTCGGAAGCCGGCAATGGAGTCAGTTCAAGCGTGTCGACCTGGATCTGATAGGATGAGTCTACTCCGAGAATTGCCCCGAGGCGGGCAAAGTCTCCGGATAACATTGAATTCATTGTGATAAGGTCCGAACGTACCATCGTCAACTCGGCGCTCGTGCGGAACACGTCTTGTTCGGGCACTTGACCAACTGCAAATAGTCGTTCACTTACCTGCACCACACTTTCGAGAAGTGTCTCCTTGTATTTTAGATACTGGATCGACTTCTGAAAGGTGTAGATGTCCGCGTAGGTTTTCCTGAGTTCCGATACAACCCCAAGAGTCACGGTCGATACTCTATCGGACTCCGCGTCGAAGCCATATCGTTGGGCATCTCCCGCGGCAGCCAGCTTACCGAACCAGGGAATCATCTGCATTATCTTGAATTGTGGAAACATAGTCATCTGATCGGAATTCAATTTGAAATTTGACGGCACATTATCGGCCATTACCGACAGCTCCGGATCAGGAAGAGTCATAGCCGGACTTACTTTCACCTCTGCCGCGCTCGATTCATATCGGGCAGTTCTGATTTCCAGGTTATTCCCGATCGCGATCCCGATCAGGCTATCCAATTGTGTTTGAGCGACCGCGGATGCCCCAACGGCAAATACGATGGCAAAAACAAAATCAATATTCAGAATTGACAGTTTAAAATTGTGAACAGACATACTTCACCTTTGAGTTTGGAAATTAGAAACTACAGAAGGTGGAGTCTGTTAAATGCGGAGTACGGCTTGCGTGAGTGGAGGTGCGGGAGGGGACGAGTCTACCGGGATGACACCAAGCAAAGTAGTGCCACCAAGCTGGGTACCGGGCTGCACAGTAGGGAGCGTCGCAACCAAATGTGAGCTGAATATGTGAGAAGTCAAATCATTTGTCGCAATGAACGAGTCTGTCACCAATTTCGAGTTCACCTGCACCTGGCAACAATCTGCTCCGGACAAATGTTCGCGCGCGCTTTCCTGGTCCGACAGGGTCTGGTCCATGCAGCACACGTCTGGTGAGCTGATGCCGCACGAAGAAGCGTCCATTCGCGTGGAGCTCACGACTCTTTTTTCCATCATACAGAAGTACGAAGATACCGCGTACTCGACCTGGCCGGTGAGAAGTGTTAAAACGACAATGAGGTTCAGAATTCTATCTGTTTTCATTTCACTTAGTTATACGACAAAACTACACCGTATGGATGCACAATTAAGATGCCGAATATCACCACTAAATTCAAGGATTAAAAAACGCGATTTCAGGCCGTAACGATGAATTTCCGTCTCACGACCGACGCAATGTTGAGGCATACTGTCGCATTAGAGAACGGGAGTTCCGAAGAAGAATTCATCCAAGTAGCATTCCCGATTCATGGAATGAATAACGAGGTTGGATTGTTTAGATGAAGCGAGACGACTATTTTTTTGCAGGAGAATGTTGTGAAGATTGGAATCACCTGTTACCCGACATACGGTGGAAGCGGAGTAGTCGCGACCGAATTGGGAAAGGCGCTTGCGCTGCGGGGCCATCAAATTCATTTCATAAGCTATTCACTCCCGGCGCGGCTCGATAATTTTAGCGGAGATATCTTCTTCCACGAAGTGGAGATGTCTCAATATCCGCTTTTCGATTTTCCGCTATACACCGATTCGCTCGCGAGCAAGATGATAGACATCGCAAAGTACCACGACTTGGATATTCTTCACGTTCACTACGCTATTCCACACGCGACAAGCGCGTTCATTGCGAAACAAATCCTCGCCCCGACTAAAGACATAAAAGTCATCACTACACTGCATGGCACCGATATCACACTTGTCGGACTGGAACCGAGCTTCCTCCCGCTTGTTAAGTTTTCGATAGAGCAAAGCGACTACGTGACCTCCGTTTCGCGTTTTCTCCAGATGAAAACGCTCACGATGTACAACGTGGAGAAGGAGATCCATGTCATTCCAAACTTTGTGGACACGGACCGGTTCTCGCGCCAGAAGGATTGTCAATTCAGGATGCGCATAGCGCCCAGCGGAGAAAAGACACTGGTACACGTGTCGAATTTCCGTCCTGTGAAGCGCGTGCCAGATGTTATTCGAATATTCGATATCGTGAGGCAATCAATCCCGAGCAAACTTATTCTTGTTGGCGACGGGCCGGACAGGTCTGAGTCTGAGCGACTGGCTCGCGAGCTCGGGATTTTTGAAGACGTGAAGTTTCTCGGCAAACAAACGCTCCTTCCTGAAATCCTCTCAGCATCCGATCTGATGCTCATGCCGAGTCAGTCGGAGAGTTTTGGGCTGTCTGCGCTCGAAGCGATGTCGTGCAGTGTTCCAGTGGTTGCGTCAAGTGCGGGCGGACTCCCCGAGCTTATCGTCCACGGCGAGACCGGTTATGTCGCGGAGCTGGGCGACATTCAGCGGATGGCCAAATACGCGATCGAGCTGCTGAGCGACGACAGGAAACGCGAGGTCTTTAGTCAGCACGCGAGGAAGCGGGCCGTCGAGAAATTCGATACGAACCTGATCGTGCCGCAATACGAGAAGTTGTACCAGGAAGCACTGAGCGAATCGCGCACTTCCGTAGCGATCAAATAGAAAGCGTCAGTCGCACAGTCCTCCGCCGCTCCATCAGTTCCCCCACAAATCCGCGGTCTTCAGAAACTAAGCTGGTAAAAAACCTTCAGCATATTGATCGTTTCCCGCTGGTAGTACGAACGGTTGTTAAGCGACACTTTTCTTGAAGCTTCAATGTATATTTTGTTGCCCAGGAGTTCAGTGAGCGGGTAGTCGACGCTCACATCCGTATTGTTGATGTCGCTGAAGACCTGACCGCCGAGCCTTATGATTGCCGGTCCTATCTTCCCCGTTATGGAAAGATCAGGATCTGCGACGTTAGAGACGCTGGGATAGCGCAGACTCACGCTCTGAATGAACTTCAATTCCTTACCGAGCAGACTGGTGAGCACGCCCGAGAGTACCGAAGTTCCGGCCGTTAACATGCCTGCACCCGCCTGGCTCATCAGGTTGTCCGCAGCGCTCCGCCTCGTGGTTGATGTCAATTCGTCCTCGAATTGACCGAACACGATGAAAGAAATGGCATTGGTCTGCGCATCGCCCACGTACGGATTATTACCCACTGTCATCGAGATGGCGACGCTCGGAGAGTTGAATGTACCCGTGATCTTCAGAAGAACCACCACGGTCTCCGGTGCATGGGTAGCCGAAGTGTCGGCGTGTTCACCCTGGTACTGTGCGGTTATGTCAAGAGACGGGTTAAGTGGGTCACCGGTGAAACTCAATTTTCCCGTCGCTGCGAATTGCTTGTAGAAGGTATAATACGAGTTGGTCTGCACGCTGACCTCACCGTTTAGTACCATGGCCCCCGTAGAATTGGATAGATGCAATCTGCCACCGAGAACGGCGTACAGTTCCTCGTTGGTCGTTGAGTTGAAAATCAATCTCAGGCTGACATTGTCCTTTGTCTCGATCTCGAGGTCGTACCTCAAGCTGTCCAGCACGCTGCTGGAAGTTGAGGTGACATCAGCCTGAGGCTGTTGGACTTTTGAAGCAGATTTTTGTTCCGATGGGAAGGCGGGAAAATGGTAGACTATTTCCTGCACGTAAGCGCCTTCAGTTTTCTGGATGCCGACAAGTTTCAAATCAGCGCTCTGGATATTCATTGTCCCCTCGAGTCTCAGTTTTGCCAGGCTTCCTCCGAGTTGCAGCCCTCTCGAACCTGATCCCACAACAGCAACGCCGGAAATACCGCTCGTGATGTTCTGAGCCGCATTGTTAAGAACGAGAAGTGAGCCGCTCAAATCCACGCTTAATTCCTTTATAGTGTTGTCGGCAATTCTGAGGAACCCATTTGCGACCATCGTTTCCCCCCCTTCCGATGGGAGGTTTCTGAGAGTCACAGGCTTTAAAAGGATTCTGTCTCCGTTCCCTTCAAGGCTGCCGTCGAATTCATAATTTATATCGTTTGCGGCTAGCCTTATCTTTCCATTGTTTATTTGCATCGTTCCTTGAAATGTGGGTGACCTATAATTTCCGCCGAGCGCAAGGTCGCCGCTTACGAACCCGCGGAAGTCCTGAACACCGGAAAGGAACGGAGCCAGGAATGAAATATTGAGCGAGTCCGCAGTAAAACTCAACTGGAGACCGGATTCCGATTTTGCGCTGAGGGGAATTACGCCTTGGACTTTTAACGCGTCTCTAGAAGAGTCGGCTTCCTTCGACAATTGGGCATTAAGAGACATCTCGTCGCCCTCAAGCGCAAAGCTGCCGCCAAAAGTTTTTGCTTTCGTTCCGTTGTAAACGACGCCGTCGCCCGTAAAATCAGATGAGATATTTATTCCCTTCTGGGACTCTGTGATATCCGCGCTGCCGCTCAAGCTTCCCCCCAAAGCCAGTGAAGTGGTATCGAGTCGCGCCAGGCGTTGAAGCGGACGAAGACCGATGTCGTAAAACCTGATATGCAGGTCGGCACCACTGTCGAAAGAGTATTCACCCGCCAAGGTCAACCTTGTATCGTTTCCGTGCTGAGCCCCCTCCACGTCAGTCCAGAATGTCAGGGGATGTATGTGGAAAGTTTCAGGCAGATATGTTACTTGCACAGGGTCGTGTGTAACAAGCGAAAAGCCGTATAACTTGCCGAGGAGACTCCTCGTTGTGATCGAAATGCTGTCGCCTGCGACACGGCCTGAACCGTCGACGTAAAAATCGACAAGAGGTTCGACTCTTCCGAGCAGAGTAAAATTGAGACCATCACTACCGGTAGAATCACCGGAGGTATAGCTCGCCTTGATGATCTTCGCAGCAAGCTCTGTCTGATTTATCCGGAGAGCTTGGATGTTGCCGTCAATAGTCCATCGTCCATGGTCCCACACGGAAAAGCGATCGTCAGTCTTCATGTCGAACTGAATGCCGAGCCCGGTCCCGTTGACGGTAGTTGAATCCTGTGAATAAAATAGCGAGTCAGCAGATGCAGAGCCGCTTAGAAAGAAAGTCTGTGGTCCATAAGCAAGCATGAGATGGACGGATGGGTTGCCGGAGACCTGCGCATGCGGAAGAAATTGATTAATGAGACGCGCGTCTTTTACTTTCAAATCGACCGAGGCCGAAACACTCTTAATGTCGCTCAATTCTTCTGTCGTGCTGTCATGCTTTGCGAGCAGGCGGCCGGAGAGACTGTCTGCCAACCTCGAAAATATGTTCGACAGTTGTGACGGCAGCTGCAGTGGGACGAAGTCTCCTGAAATGTCCGCATCAACAAAAGGAGACCTTAGTTGAAATGTCTTGATCGGCTTCTCAGTGTTCAGCGAAAGCGTAAAGGCAGCGTCATTAAGCGCGAGGTTTCCGATAACTGAATTTTCTGTCAGCAAATAGACCCGCGTCTGAGACGAGTCCAGAGACAGCCCGTCTCCGGAAATTTCTAGAGTGCCAGTAAGGTTGCTAACGGGCTGAGACTGGCGCGCAAACGGTGCGACGTTCAGCTCGCTGAACGCAAATTTGCCGTCATAGCTCTCTGTCCTCGTGTTCAACAATGCGTCACCATCAATGTTGCCGTTTGAAGAAAGAAGATTCAGCCTGACCTTCACGCTGTCACCGAGTGAAGAAACGTTTATCGAAGATTTCCGGACAAAAGTGTCATCGTACTCCGACGAGTCGCACGTGATTGCGAATTTGCCGTGAGGAATCCCTGAGCCGCCGGATTGCAAATCGAAGGTGGCTTCCCCATCCAGTCTACTCTGTGCACCAGCTTGATTCAGGATGTTTGCCAGATTGATGCCGGAGAAACGCAGGTCCCCATCGTAATTCCCGTCCTGCAGCGTTGCATTTCCCACTACTTCAGAAGTACCTGCATCCAGCGAGATCCGAGCTTTCATCACTTTCGAGTTAGTCGATACATCGGCGCTCACAAGAATCTGTTTCAGCATCTTCATGTCCGGGAATCCGGCACTTCTCAACAAAGAATGTATCTCTCCAACGTTGACGGAAGCGTTACGCGTCTGAATTTTCGCGGAGAACGATGTGTCGACCAGGTTAAAGAAGTCTGCGTTAAGCGGCACTCGAGAACTGTCAGTGGAGAGGAGGAACTGCTTTACGTTGAGCGTATCGAGACTGCCGCTGACGTAAAAAGACAAATTCGCTGTTGACGGGGGGTCAAGGGGAAGGTGAATGAACTTTTCGACATCCCCCAATCTGACTTTCTTGGCGTCCAGACTGGCCGATAATTGTTTAGTCTTAAATGACTCGACGCCAATGGGATCCAGGAGTGACTGTTCCATAAGTGTGACATCGGCGCGAACGGAAGTCGAGCCGGATTTCAACACGAGCCCCGAAACTTCTGTCCCTCCCGGTGAAGTGAAGAAACCGAAGCGAAGAGAATCCACGACGAAATCAGCCGGATCCACCTTCAGGGAGAGGTCCACGATGTTAACGGTAAGATTCCTTCCATTTATGTTCGCATCTGCCGACATAAAAATCTTCGATGCAGTGAAATGTGCCGGGTCAAAGAACGGACCCGATTTCCGGTCGTGAGCCTGAGGATCAATTTCATCATTCGGCGCCACCGTTGAATCGTAGTACGAGAACTGGCCGTTTCTCAGGGTGAGCGACTTTAAGACTATCGTCCAGTCAAATTGCCCGCCCGAAGTCGAACGACTTTTTGAGATGTGGTCGACGTTCAGTGAACCGTCTTTGAATTTCGTCAGGTGAAACCGTGGATGAACCAGCTCAACGTGAATTGCATCAACCGTCTTTGCAACCAGCGAGAGGGGGAAATGGGAGACCTTGATTGTATCCACAAGTGCTATTGGTTCGTTCCCGTACATCAGGGCGGCGCCATCGATACTGAATGAACCCAGAATGCTCCCGTGTATTTCGCCCAGGTAAAGAGAAGCGTTGGTTCCGCGGTTGACGAGAGAAATCAGGATGGAACGCACCTGGTTATTGAAAAACGGTGTGAATGACACGATGAAAACGAGAAGAGGAAAGAGAATCAGAAAAACGAGAATCGAAAATAATATTCGTCTGCGCATGTTCGGCATCTGCCCATGCAGACTACATTACTTCGAGAATCTTTCTAATGATACTGGTGGTCGACCTCCCGTCGACAAACTGGATGGTGACGACTTTGCCCCCGCGGGCTTCTACCAAATCGCGGCCCACCACATCCTCCATCTTCCAGTCGGCGCCTTTGACGAGCACATCCGGCTTCACCAACTTGATCGTTTCATAGGGAGTGTCTTCATCGAAAATACAAACGTAGTCGACAGACCTCAGATTCGATACTACGAATGCCCTGTCGTCCTGGCCGACAACCGGTCTTTTATCTCCTTTGATTCTCTTCACGCTCGCATCGGAATTGACGCCCACTACCAAGAAATCACCGAGCTCCTTCGCGCGATTCAAGTATTCGACATGTCCCTTATGAAGAATGTCGAACACGCCGTTTGTAAAGACAACTTTCTTTCCCGCGGCATGGTGTCGATCGACTGCAGCTGAAACTTCGTCCCGAGAGAATACTCTGTTCATCCCGGCTCCAATGCGCGTGAGTCGTCCAGGACTTCATTGAACAATTTAATTCGGTCCACGGGGGCTATTCCAACCTCTCCGCAGACTATTCCGCCCGCGTGGTTGGCTATGACGGCGGCTTCTTTGATGTTCGCACCGCCTATCAGCGCGACGGTCAGCGTCGAGATAACTGTGTCACCAGCACCTGAAACGTCAGCGACTTCCCTCGCTTTCGTCGGGAGATGGACGAATTCACCGTTCTTTTCAACAAGAGTCATCCCCTTCTCGCCGCGAGTCAGGAGGACATTCTCGCAGTCAAGCCGTGACATCAACTCCTTCGCAGCGTCCACCGCTTGTTCATCCGAGCTGATGTGGCAGCCAAGAGCATTTTCGGCTTCCTTACGGTTTGGTTTAAAAACAGTAACGCCTTTGTATTCAAAAAAGTTATTCTGTTTCGGATCCACGCTGACGACCTTTCCATTCTTTCGGCCGAATTTTATCGCGGCGGAGAGAAGTTCTGCAGTCAGCATGCCTTTGTTATAATCCTCCAGAAGAATAGCGTCAATTCGGTCGGACATTGATTCCAGCAAACTCACGAACTGTGCCACCATGCTCCTCCCAATTTCGCGTCTTAATTCATAATCCATCCTGACGACATGTTGGCCATGGGCGATAACGCGGGTCTTGACAGTGGTGGGTCTGTCACCGTCGTTGAGGATACCTGCGTCAGAGAGTCCCATCTCGCGAACCAGTTCGCGAAGTTTTCTTCCGGAAGAATCGTCACCCACGACCCCGATCAGGTACGCGTCAGCGCCAAGAGACCTGATATTGTTTGCGACGTTAGCAGCACCGCCCAGCTTTGCAGATTCGCTTTCAACTTCAAGAACGGGTACGGGTGCCTCAGGGGAAATCCTCGAGACCACACCCCAGACATATTTATCAAGCATCAGGTCTCCGATTACAGCGACTCGCTTACCCTGAAAACCGCCGAATATGCCTTTCAGTCTTTCAGAAGTGAATCCACTCAACAGGAATCTCCATTTCCACCTAATTTAAGCCCGCCTTCACATAAGAGCAATCACACAAATCCCGTGTACGGAGCACCGCACACGGGACGTTGGGGATACTCTAGCGATGTCTCAAGAAGTTTTCACTCAGGTTCGTTCATAACTTCATACACAGTCTTCAGCAGTTTTTCACCGGTGAACGGTTTATTTATGAAAGCGTCGATCTGTTCGGAGAACGCGCCCAGCACCTCTTCCTGCAATCCGCTTGTCGCGATAATCTTCACACCGGTTTCTATCCTCCTCAACGCTGCGACGGCCGATTTCCCGTCGAGCACCGGCATCATGTTGTCTATGATTATCGTCCGGACATTGTCCATGTTCTTGACAAAGACAGCGATCGCCTCGGCGCCATCACCGGCGACAAGGACCTGATAGCCGTACGCTTCCAGCGTCGCCCTGGCAATTTCTCTGATTGACGATTCATCATCCACGACGAGAATAACTTCACCATGTCCGACATACTGGTCGAGATCGGCCTCCACACCCGCAGCGGCCTCCGCAAGTTCGGTTGCAGGAAGGTAGACTTTGAACGTCGTCCCTCTGCCGGGTTCACTGTAGACATTGATGAACCCGCCGTGGCTTTTGACCAGTGCAAGCACCGTTGACAGACCTAATCCGGTCCCCTTTCCGATCTCTTTCGTGGTGAAGAATGGCTCAAAGATCTTGACCTGAAGCCCGGGTGGAATTCCCACGCCTGTGTCCGACACGGAGAGAACCACATACTTTCCCGGCTTCGCGTCGATGTTGATCCTCGCGTAATCATCTGCGAGAGTGACATTTTGCGCCGTGAAAGTAAGAATTCCTCCGTCCGGCATTGCATCTCTCGCATTAACACTCAGGTTAAGCAGCACCTGGTGCAGCTGGGTCGCGTCACCGGAAATAGTCCAGAGATCCTTCGGGACATCGTGTTCGACCTTTATCAACTTAGGGAATGTTTCTGAGGCGATACTCATGACTTCGCGGATCACGTGCCTCGGCTGGAGGATGACGCGTTCGCCTTTGGCGCCTCTTCCAAACATGAGTACCTGGCGTACCATGCCTGCGCCGCGCTTGGCG
This sequence comes from Candidatus Kryptoniota bacterium, assembly GCA_036567965.1. Classification (NCBI taxonomy): domain Bacteria; kingdom Pseudomonadati; phylum Candidatus Kryptoniota; species Candidatus Kryptoniota bacterium. The sequence goes on along the minus strand of DATCTN010000030.1, from coordinate 136,568 downwards.
CTCGATTCGATTGCGGCAAGTATTTTTTCGCTCTGCTCGTCGCTCACTCTTCTTTTCAGCGCGCGCACCGACATCATTATGGGTGACAGAACATTATTCAAATCATGCGCGATACCACCGGCAAGGGTGCCGATGCTTTCAAGCCGCTGTGCCCTCATGAACTGCGACTCAAGCTTCTTTCGTTCAGTGACGTCCGTGCATACTCTCATTATTGATTTCCGTCTGCCGTCGCTGTCGGAGAGGAGTTTCCAGCGGCAATCAAGGACGATCTCGTCGCCCGATCGATTTGAACGGATAACCTCGCCGGCCCATTCACCTTCGTTAATTGCTCTGTCACGCGCCTGTTGAATATCGGCGGCCATTTTGTCCCCGAATAGATTTTCGAACTTCTTTCCGATAACTTCCTCGCTGCTCCAACCGAAAATGCGTTCCGCTCCTTCGTTCCAAAAGGTTATTTTCCCGTCGAGTGTCTCGACAGTAATAGCATCTTGCGATTTATTGAGGAGGGCCGCTTGTTCTCGAATCTTCTCATCGGTTTGTTTGCGTTCGATTGCGGTAGCGACCTGACCAGACAGAAGTGAAAGAAGATTCTTCTCCGGATCGCCGAACCTTACCGAAGTTGAGAAGTTCTGAACTCCAAGCACGCCGATCGTTCCTGAGGCGGTTTTGAGAGGCACACCCAGCCAATCGGTGGGTATCTTCCTCTCGGCTGACGCAAGCATGTTTTCGCCGAGCTGGCGAGTTTCATTAATGGTCATGATAGATGGACCGCCGCTAAGCATGACCTGCTCATTGAAAGCGAAAAGACCGGGCTGGCTGTCGGGTGAACTGTAGATCTCGTTGACGTAGTAAGGACATTCAAGCGTGTTAAGTATGTTGTCGCGCAGCGCTATGTAAAAACTCTTCGACGGTATCAGAGGTTGTATGACTTCGTGAATCGCTTTGCAGAACTCACTCAGGTTTTCGGTGACACGAGTAATTTCGGCGAGGCGGTAAAGTGCGGCCTGCAACATCTCGGATCTCCGCCGCTCGGTGATGTCCCTTCCCACTCCGACAAAGCCGACGACCTGGCCGGTCTCAATAACGACCGTGAGTGAAAGATTGATAGGGACCGGCTGACCGGTTTTGGAAACGAAATCGACGTCAACCACCATTTCATCTTCTTTGCCCTTCAGTGCTTTTTCCTTGTAAGAACGGACCGGCTCCGCCTGCTGAATTAAGTCAAACAGATTCAGGCCGACCATCTCGTTTTCCTCGTAACCCAGAGTAGCCGCGGCTGCGCCGCGAACAAATTGGATATTCAGTTCCTCGTCCATCCTGAAGAGTATGTCGCTCATGAAAGTCAACGCGGACTTCATGGCGTCGTAAAGCGTGTTCACTATGATCTTGTGGCGAAAGACGAAATAGAGCGCGATCACCAGAGATAGGAGCGACGTAAAAATGTATAGCTCCATACTCTTCGGAAAGAACGCGAAGAATATGGATTCTGTAAAAGGGCCGGGGAGAAGAAGCAGAAGCAGCGCGAATCCGGCAATCAGAAGATTCGATTTCATTCCCTTGTCGGAAAAGCCTTTCAGGAACGTGAAGAGCAATGCTATCCCGATGCTGAACACGACCGACATCCAGGTGATTAGAAAGACGTATCCGATCACGGAAAAACCCGTTCCGGCGATTGTGGGCTTAGGTATGAGCCCCAACAGTTCGAATGTATAACTGAAGAGTCCCGCAAAGTAGACGAAGGCCACCGTCAGAGGTGACTGGAGAAGTTCCTCGCGGCGGACCATTATGATCATAAAGTGCAGAAAGAAAAACGGGAATAGGGCAAACAGAAATGCTGCGACCGAGCTGATCACGGGAGTCCACGGATTCCCCAGATGGAACGCGGAGAGAAATCCACACCCACCGAATATGACAAGACTGCCGACCAGAAAGAGATAGAACTTCACAATCAGACTTCGGGTGGCTCTGAAATATATGATCAGAGCGAGCAGGAGATTTGTCGCCGCATAACCTATCGAAACATATTGGTATAGCATACTGCCGCCTCCCTTAGGTTGGGTTCCTTCGATTCCGGAACGACTGGGCGCACGATCTGGAAGTTACTCTACTTGAATAGGTCATTCCTGAGGGTTTTCTCGTTACCGGGCGCTCTCCGCATGCAATAGAGTCTGTTTACCATGAGACCTTAGACAAATATAGAACCTGAAGCAGCAGAGTTCAAAGCCAACCTGAGATTCCCGGCTCAAAAATATTTCGACCTGGCAATTCAGGAATGACCGGCGGATATCCGGCCGATGTTCCAGCTTGAGTCTTGTCTCATTACCCGCCAGCCTCTATCTTATTCAGGCCATGGACGATTTCAACTCACTTACACTCCGCGGATCAAGAGTCGTGCTAAAATCAATCGAACTCGAAGAAGCGGAGGCGCTTTTCAATCTCATCGACGGTTCAAGAGAACATCTCACGAAGTGGCTTCCCTGGGTTGATTATGTCCGCTCCGTTGACGACGAGAGACATATTGTCGAGCAGTGGATTTACGAAATGCAGATGAGGGCTGCGATTCACCTCAGTATAATCAAAGACGGCGAGATGTCGGGAATAATCAGCACTCACCAGATCGACTGGTTGAACCAGCGGACGAGCATCGGCTATTGGATAGCAAAGAACCGGACCCGAAACCATCTCGCGACGGAAGCGACTGCGGTTTTGATGGCGTACCTGTTCGATAATCTGAAGCTTCACCGGATATATATCCAGGCGGCGACAGATAATGAGCCGAGTAACCGGGTTATTCGCAAGCTAGGTTTCAAGCTCGAGGGCGTGCTCAAAGAGAATGAAAGAATCAGGGAAGTCTTTCTCGATCATAATATTTACGGCATGATGGAACAGGACTTCAGGGGCTTCAAAGAGAGGTTCGCTCCCTATCTACCGCGTTGAACATCCGACGACCACAGCTCTTTCCGGTTTCTGTAAATGGACATCCGCACTCGTTCGATCGCAATATGGCTGCCGGAGATCGGTCGCGGCGGATTTGCCTTACCGAGATTGTTCTCGTTAAATTGGAAAGTCCCTTAAGGAAAAATAATGACTGAGTTGTTGATCGACCATATCGTTCAGTGGATCTCTATATCCGGATACGCGGGAGTTGTCTTGCTGATGGCACTCGAGAGTATGGTTGCTCCTGTTCCGAGCGAAGCTGTTATGCCCTTCGCGGGCTTTCTCATCTATGAAGGTAACTTTACCTTTCACCAGGTCATATTCTACAGCACACTCGGGAGCATTATCGGATCACTTCTTTCATACTACGCCGGCCGGTACGGCGGGAGGCCGTTCATATCGCGATTCGGGAAATATTTTCTGTTGAACATGCATCATCTTGATTTGACTGAGAAATTTTTTGGTAAATACGGAGACAAGACGATATTCGTGAGTAGATTCATCCCGGTGGTCAGACATCTGATCTCTCTTCCGGCAGGTGCAGGTGAAATGAAAATCACAAAGTTCGCACTTTATACAACGCTGGGCGCAGCGATGTGGAATTCATTTCTGGCTTATGCCGGCTTCCGATTGAGAAGCCACTGGGAAGAGATCAGACGCTACAGCCAGGTTGTTGATGCCGTTGTTGTCGTCATACTGATAGCGGGTGTTGTGTATCTGGTGTACAGACAGATGAGACAATCTAAAGGCACGGGCAGCAGCTGAGTCATGACAGACGCCACCATTTCCCTGGCAAGGGCACTCTCGAAACTCGGGTATTGTTCGAGGTCCCGCGCTGCTCTTTACGTGAAGAGCGGAAAAGTAAGCGTGAACGGTAAGGTTGTGAAGCTTCCATCATGGCGCGTGGATGTCGATAAGGATGTTATCGAAATTGATAATCGCCATCTCTCAAAACCGGTGACCGTAGTGGTAATGCTTCACAAGCCGAAGGGGTACATCTCAACTTCTCATGATGAGTTGTCCCGTAAGACGGTGCTGAATCTTGTGCCGGGTGACATGCATTTGTTTCCAGTTGGACGGTTGGATATCGACACAACGGGTCTCCTTCTGCTGACGAATAACGGTCAGCTCCAGGATAAGATCACATCGCCCGATAAGTTGATACAAAAGACTTATGTCGTGACGGCTGCGGGAAAGTTGACGGATGACCATGTCGTGAAGCTTATGCGCGGCGTCCAGATCGATGACGGGACCATAGTAAGAGCAGATACATGCGAGATATTGGAGCCAGGGCCCTCAAGAACAATTTTGAAATTGAAAATACACGAAGGTAAAAACAGACAAGTCAGAAAGATGCTTGCAGCAATCGGGAAAACCGTCATCGAACTACACAGGTCGGCAATCGGTAATCTTCAGCTCGACGTGTCGGTCGGACAGTGGAGAAAGCTTTCGGAGTACGATATCGACCGGATTTTCTCCTGATGCCGGTTCTCAAATCTGAAATAGTCGAAGTGGTCGTCTTCCGTAGGACTTCGCCCGCTGAGTTTCTTGTGCTCAAAAGGTCGGATGACGAGAGCATATACCCGGGGTTATGGCAGATAGTAAGCGGGGGCATAGAAACAGGTGAAAAAGCTTACGAAGCTGCGATGAGAGAAGTGATTGAAGAATGCGGAATCAGCCCGAAAAAATTATACAACACGCCTCTTACGAACACGTTCTATTTCTTCACCAACGATTCCGTGAATCTCAGCCCGGTATTTGCGGCCGAGGTGGACGTCACTGACAAGATAGTTCTTTCAAACGAACACAAGCTGTTCAGGTGGCTTAAGAAAGACGAAGCGGTACAATTGTTGGTCTGGCCTGGTCAGAAAGAAGCAATAAGAAAAGTCTGCGATTATCTCGTTAGCGACAATCCGTCACGCGGGTTCATGGAGATTCCGCTCCCTGCAAGATCATAACTCCTTTTTACTTTCCTCCCAGAGCGTATTCATTTCTTCAAGTGTGGCATCGTGAAGCGATCTCTTCTTTCGCGCGAGCTGCTTTTCGATATAAAGAAACCGCTTCTGAAATTTCTCGGTCGACATTCTCAGCGCGCTTTCCGGATGAACTCCGAGATGGCGGGCGTAGTTGACAAGTGAAAAGAACAGATCTCCGAACTCTTCCTCGATTCGCCTGCTGTCACCCGAAGCGGAGGCCCTGTGAAGTTCCTCCATTTCCTCTTCCACCTTTGGCCACACTTCTTCCGCCTTCCCCCAATCAAATCCAACCCTGGCAGCACGGTCCTGGATCTTGTGCGCGCGCGCAAGTGCGGGAAACGCCACCGGTATACCGTCGAAAATCGATTCCCTGCCTTTCTCGGTCTTGATCCGCTCCCAGTTCACCTTAACCTGATCCGGAGTTTCAGCGTTCACATTTCCGAAAACGTGCGGATGTCTTTCGACCATCTTCTGTGTCTCGGAAGTGATGACGTCGGCAAGTGTGAACTTCCCTTCGTCCTCGGCTATTTGTGAATGGAGAAAGACGTTCAATAGGATATCACCCAGCTCGCCCTTGACTTCATCCCAGTCTTCGCGATCTATCGATTCAGCGAGCTCATAGACCTCTTCGATCGTGTAATGTCTTATCGATCTATTTGTCTGGATTTTGTCCCAGGGGCATTCCCTCCTCAGCCGCCTGACGACTTCGATGAACTCCTTCAATACGTTCTCTTCTATTCTCGTCATTTTCTGTTTCTCCCTCGAGAGCTTAGGACGCTCTCAATATGATGGAACACTTCTTCGGGTTGAACTGCATTCATACATCTCATGAATTCTTTATCCTTGAGCGAGCAAAAATCCCTGTGACAGCACTCGACGTTTTTGTGAAATGATTTATGCCCTATCGATTCGCTGTAAGGAAACCAGATATCCGGCTCGCCCGGTCCGAAAATCCCCACGGTTGGCGTCCCAACTGCCGCAGAAAGATGCATGGGAGCCGCGTCGTTCGACACGAATACGTCGCAGCTGGAGATGAGCGCCGCAAGTTGCCTGAGAGGTGCCGGAGGCCAGGGTGTGAAGGGGATTTTTACAGCCGAAGAAAAAGCGGAAATATATTTGGAATCCTTCGGGCCGTAAGTCACGATCACCCGGGCATCAAGTCTCTCAAAAACCATTTCTGCGAGCCGCGCGAAGCTTCTGCTCGGCCATACCTTGGCGGGCCATGTCGCCCCGATATGAAGTCCGACCACACGACCGCCGATCTTGCCGAGAGACTCTTGCACGGAGCGTATCTCATCTTCCGTAATTGTGATCTTCGGCGGACGGAACGATTCGTTGATGCCGAGCGGCTGCAGGTAGCGCAGATGGAAACTTACGGCGTTGATTCTCTCCGTAATCACGATGGGATGGGTGAAAAGATTCTTCCGCCATCCGAAGGAACCTCCAATCCGCATCGTTGCACCAGAAAGATAAATAACGACAGCACTCCTGGGATTGCCAAATAAATCTATCGCGACATCGTATTTCCTTGCGCGCAACAGAGATGACACTCTGATCTGTTCAAGGATGGAAGGCCTGTCGAAATCGTATTGTATTATGTCATTGATATCCCGATTCTTCTCCAGGAGCGTCACGGCATGCTTCTCGCCGAGGTAATCGATCTGCGAGTTTGGAAATCTCTCGCGTAGAACTTCAAGCACGGGAGTAGTCAGAATAATATCGCCGATGAATTGGAGACGACTTACAAGTATTCTCAATCCGGATTCCGCCACCGGGTCACGTAATAGTTCAACATGTCCGAGTTGGAATATACATTTTCAATCCGGTAGAGTCTGTCTTCCGGATTGATGGTGTCCTTAATCAGCCGGAAGAGAATGATCAGCGCGTTCTGGCCGTTTGACTGGGAGTAAGTCCATCTTTCCTGCCATTCCCCCTGACAATCAACTCCATCCGGAGGACCGCAAACTACATAAAACATTCCCATCGGGGTGCGCCAGCCTTCGATACAGGACGTGAAGTAACGGTTAGCCTGTTCCACCCTGCGATAGTATTGGGTCATCTTGGCGACACCGCCGTGGACCTTCCAAAAATCGAAGAGGTTTGCCCTGATGGCGGAATCAGTTCTGACCGCTACAATTTTTTGCATCTCCGATCCCATTGCCACATAATTCACTGCGCCCACCATCTCGTTGAGGTCATCCGTTATGTCCGGAAAATTCGGATTTCGCACCTGAAACTCGAGCGATGTCTCCGCGATTTCGCCTGCTATACTATCGACACCAACCTTCAGAAGATATTCGCCTTCCGCCGGCTTCGGCACCGTGCCAAACAGGTATGAGTTCCCTTTCGGCAGATTTGCGTTAACCCAATACCGGTAGATAAGAATCGTGTCTTCTCTCGCATCGCACGGGTTGTAAGCGGAGGGCATTGTGGACAGTGCCTGGAGACCGTTGAATGGGAGCGGCCCTCGCTGGCTTTGAAGTCTGTACATGGAAAAAACGATCGAATCGGAAGCCGGTCTCGGGCTTGAGACCACACTAAAGAACTTTATAGTGTCGGGGAGAAGTCCGGCGTTCGTGAGAATGAAGGGCGTGATGCGGTGCGCTCCACCCGTCGTATCGAACCTCGCAAGCAGCAGAACATCGCTGAGCGAAACCGTTTTCGAAGAGTAATCAGGCACTTTCAGCATATAAGTTCTGGTCGCAGTTTCCCTCGCCAGACTGTCGAAGACATCGATCTGAACTGAATAAGCTCCGGCTTTGAGCCGGACCGATGTAACGAAAGCATCGTAGAACCGGTCTGAGCTCCCGGGATAGGACCCGGATCTCACGACTCTTGAGATTTCCTGATCACCGGCGGACTTTTGATTTTCGAACACGTGAATTCCCGAGGTGTAGGCCGCATAATATTCGTTCTCCTCCCTTGAGAATTTCAATCCCGATTCTTTTACACTAACGTAGATGTCAACTCTGCCGCCCGCGGTGTCCGCAGAACAAAATAACCTGGCTGAGAACTCAGGCAAGCTCGATTTAGTTGTAGCATAGTCGTAGAAGCATCTGGATAAAACGGATTCGTTGCTCGAGCTGCAGCCGGACGATGCCATGGCGGCGGCGAAGATCAGGCTAAAACTCGCCGCTCTGAACACGTTCGATATCTGCACCGAGACCTCTAAGTTTCTCTTCGATCCGTTCGTAGCCCCTGTCCATGTGGTAGACTCGAAGTACTTCGGTTGTTCCATCAGCGACGAGCCCGGCAAGTACCAGCGACGCGCCTGCGCGTAAGTCGGTCGACATGACCTTAGCACCCTTGAGCGATTTGACTCCTTTCACGATCGCAACATTTTCCTTGACTTCGATGTCCGCCCCGAGCCTGATAAGCTCCGGCACGTGATTGAACCGATCGAAATATATGGTTTCTGTAACGACGGACGAGCCGGCCGATCTTGACATGAGCGCTATCCACTGTGCTTGCATGTCTGTCGGAAAACCTGGATAGGGCGCGGTCGACACATCCACAGGGGCTATCCTGGCCGGCGCGTCGAGCACAACGGAATTTCCTGAAACTTGAATCACCGCTCCAGCGGATTCGAGTTTTGAAACGAGAGCCGACAGATGGGACAATTCACAATTTCGAATAGTCACACTTCCGCCACTCATCGCTCCGGCGACAAGATATGTAGCTGCCTCGATTCTGTCGGGAATGTTCTCGAAGTCTGTCGGTTGGAGCTCACTTACACCGTTGATAGTTATCGTGGATGTTTCCAGACCGTCTATCTGTGCTCCCATGCCGACCAGGAATCGACCGAGTGCCACAATTTCCGGTTCGAGAGCAGCGTTACCAATAACAGTAGTCCCTTCCGCCAGCACGGCCGCCATCATTACATTTCCCGTTGCCCCGACACTCGACACGTCGAAGTTGATTCTCGTACCTTTGAGCTTCTTTGCGCGCGCTATGATGTAACCACTGTCGAGGGTGATTTTCGCGCCGAGCTTCTCCATTCCTTCGATATGGAGGTTGACAGGCCGCGGTCCCCACGCGCACCCGCCGGGCATTGAGACTTTGGCATAACCGTATCTTGCCAGCAGAGGTCCGAGCACGTAGATGGAGGCACGCATCTTCTTGACCAGCTCGTACGGGGCTTCGAAGTTTTTCACACTTGTCGTGTCGATCATCTGGACAGAGCCCTGGAGCGTTGCCTTCGCCCCCAGCGTGCCCATAAGCTGCGACATAGTAGTTACGTCTTGAAGGTCGGGCGTATTAGAGATTCTATATTTCCCGGGGGCAAGCAATGTCGCGGGCATCAAGGCAAGCGATGCATTCTTGGCGCCGCTGATTGTGACGCTGCCCTTCAGCTTTTTTCCGCCGTTAATTACAAACTTATACATCACCCGCCTCCAATCGATTGCGCGCAATGATCGCCGAGCACACCTTTCGATTCATACCTGATATCAAGAGAGACTCTCCTTGATGTACTTGCGCGTCGCTGACAGAGTTGACACAAGTCCAAGAAGCGTCGCGATTCCGATTACCGCCAGATAGAACTGCAGAGGTGGAAGAACCTGGTTGATATAACTCTCGCGCAGGAGTATGGAACCCGCGCTGAGAACTCCGTAAATAGCGCCCGCAGCGATCAGGCCGCCGGTGAATCCCTGTATCATGCCGCCCAAAAGAAAAGGGAGCCGGACGAACATGCGCGATGCTCCCACAAGTTTCATCGTGTCTATTATTCTCTTCTTGTGGGAAATCGCGAGCCGCATGGAGTTATAGACAAGGAATATTGAAAGAAGCACGAGTGCTCCTCCGAAACCGCTCATTATACCATAGAAAAGTCTGACCCTCTTGTCGATCAAGCTGAGAAGCGCTTTACGGTATTTAACATTTTCGACCCCCGGCATCTTCTCAATCTTTCCGGCGATAACACCGACGTCCGTTGTATTTTTGTACTGGTCCTTCAAAAAAATCCTGAAGGAAGCCGGCAGCGGATTAAAGTCGAGAACATTGTTGATATCTTCGCCGAACTCGTTTTTGAACATCTCCGCCGCGTCGGCCTTGCTCACGTAGTCGACTTTACTAACTCCTTTCGTCCCGAGAATCTGCGATCTCAAAACGGCAAGCTGGTCTTGAGTCAGCGAATCGGTGAGGAACGCCTCCACTTCAACTTTCCCTTTGAGATATTTGAGCAGGCGCTCGGCCTGGATCGAAGTAAGATAGAAGCTTCCGAGCATAGTAAACGACAGTGCCACCATCAGTATGGAGAAGAAAGCGCTCAGTTTTGCGCGTCCCAGACCGCTGAAGGCCTCTTTGATAATAAACCAGAGTCTGCTCACTGAATGGTCCTCCCGGATTTGTAGCTTCCGACAATCTTCACGTGAGGGCTCATCTCTTCCAGATGATCGATTGCTCTTTGCTGTACCACGTTATTTATACTGCCGCTGAAATCAACGTAGAACTTGTACTCCCACGGCTTCCCGAGAATCGGGATTGAATCGATCGTGAGGAGGTCGATGTCTCTTATCGCGAACGCGCTGAGAAGCTTGTGGAGTGCACCCGGCGCGTTCCGTAAGCTGAACGTGACTGTGGTCTTGTCTGCATCCTTCTGGATCTCATACCTATTCGAAATTATGAGGAATCTCGTGAAATTGTTCCCGTCGCTCTCCAGGCGTCTCTTCAGCACTTTCAAATTGTAGTCTTCCGCCGCTGCTTCGCTTGCAATTGCAGCAATCGATTCATCTTTGGTGCCCGACACATATTTTGCGGCGCCCGCCGTGTCATAGTACTCTACGGGCCTGAGTCCCGCCGAACGTATAAACTTCCTGCATTGCAGGAGCGCCTGAGGATGAGAGTAAACCGTCCTGATAGCCGACATCCTCGATGTTCTCTTGGCCAGCAGCGAATGCGATATCTTCAGCTTTATCTCGCCGCGGACATAGACCGGCTCCACATCGAGAAGGTTGAAAACTTCCCGTATCCCTCCGCTGAGTGTGTTTTCCACCGGGACGATTCCATATTTCACTTTCTTCTTTTCTACAGCGTGAAAAACGTCGACAAAAGTAGTGTGCGGAACTAGTTCGATCGTACCCGCCGGGAAATAATGCCGTGCAGCGATTTCGCTGAATGCGCCCCGCTCTCCCTGAAAAGCTATTTTGATTTTCTTCATGTTATCAGAAATTTGACTCGTCCCTCCAAAGTGAAATTTGCCATGGCGAAGAGGATGACGGACGAGAAAGCTGGAAGTATGCCTTACCGTCTACCTGCGAGATGTCTGCAGGGTTGAAGGCGACCGTCAATGTGAATCCCCTCGTCACAGTGGCCTGTAAAGAATCCTCGGTCTCCGAGTAGATGTTGTTCCAATTCAACTCCAGACGATTGACAAGCTGGAACATCATGCTCGTCGACCGCATTTCGTCGTCCCTACCCCATGCAACATCGACTCCATTGTCATAGTCTCTGTAGGTAAACGTAAAACTCGACGCCATGAGCTGCGAGTAGACCACCGTGTCTCTGAACGTGTATGCATAAATGAAATTCTGAAAAACTCCGTCGATTGTCTTTTGATCGGAAAGAAAGCTGTTCGTTGCAATCTGCTGTGTCTCCAGTCGCGGAGCGAATGGGTTCTCGCAGCTTCCGAAAAGGAAAAAGAGGACCGAGGCGGCAAACCACTTCATTGGCTGAACCTGGCTTTCATGTCCCCCCATGTTAAGCTGTCTCCGGTACGCGAGTCAATCCACCTGTAGATTGACCAGTTCTGATTCCTGTCGATTCCAAGATAGAGTTGGAGGTTTCCTTGAAATTGTTGATGCGGGTAGCCCGGGACTTTGCTTGGCCAGATGAGAACGTAATCGGCATTGTATTGTGCTGAATCGCTTCCCTGCTGCACGAGTGTCACTGAGGAGAGAGTCAAAGCTGGTGCTGCTGTGGCGGACGACTGAGTCGAAATACTTCTGAAGTAGGCTCCTTCTGAATTCTTGTCCCACGATGCGAAGATGGCCTGATATTGCCTGAAGACATCGGGAGCCGGGACGAAAGAAAAAGGTCTCCCTCCGAAGCTTGTATCCGAAAGACAGGAGAGATAATTGTCCACATTCTTGTCCCCTATGGCGCTGGTCATGTTATCCACGACTACCGATGGCGCAGTTGGCGGCTGAAAATCCGTTCGACCCTGCTGTGGCGGTTGAGGTTGTCGCGTTTCAAATATTCCGCACCCTGAAATAGGAATAAAAGTAAGCCATAGAAATAGTAACGGTCTCGTCATTCGACAACGATCCGTCCCTCCAATGCCCGCACGAGAGTAGCTTCATCCGCAAACTCGAGGTCTCCTCCCACCGGGATGCCTCGTGCGATCCGGGTCACCTTCACACCGAGAGGCTTCAAAAGATTTCCAAGATAAATAGTTGTTGCTTCACCTTCGACGTCCGGGTTCATCGCAATTATCACTTCCTTCACTTCCGAATTCAACCGGCTCAACAACTCTTTCACCTTTAACTGATCAGGCGTGACGCCTTCCAGCGGGCTCAGCGCGCCGCCCAGGACATGGTACACGCCGTGAAACTCATTTGTTTTTTCGACGGCAAGCACGTCACTGGCGTCTTCGACGACACATATCGCGCTATGATCGCGCGACGGATCGGAGCAAATCGAGCACGGATCCTTCTCCGTGATGTTCCAGCATACGGAGCAGTAGCGGATTCTCCTTTTCACTTCGACGATCGCGCTTGCCAGCCGGTCAGCACTCTCGTTATCGGATTTCAACAGATGGAGAGCGAGCCTTTGAGCAGTCTTTCGTCCTATGCCCGGAAGTTTGCTCAGTTCGCCGATCAACATCTCGAGAGCCTGGGAGGTATATATCATTCAGGAAATCCCGCCGAACTTGAATCCGGGGAGCATCGACAGGAGACCGCCGGTGCTCGCACCCAGGTGCTCCGTTGCCAGCTTCTCAGCTTTTTCGAGTGCGCTGTTCACTGCGGCTGCGACAAGGTCCTCCAACATCTCCCTGTCCTGCGACTTGAACAGATCCGGCTCAATGTCGATTTTCAGGACCTCCCTTTTTCCATTTGCCGTCACTTTGACCATGCCGCCGCCGGATTCACCGGTGACCTGCATACCTTCCAACTCGCTCATCGCCTTCTCGAGATTCTTTTGCATCTCGGAAAGCATCTTTTGCATACTTGCTGGATCGATCATTTGAAACTCCTCAAACCAAAATATACTTGCCGAAAGTCGTTCTTCAAATGAACGGGTTTCAGCAAAGCGAGAAATCTATCTCGTGTCGTTCCATGTTAACCCTGAGAACCCTCACACGCACCCGGTCACCAAGCTGGTAAACTTTTCCCGTCCTGCTTCCCTTCAACTTGAACTGACCTTGAACGAATGTGAAGTAATCGTCCATTTCTCTCACGTGGACCAACCCTTCGACCAGCACTTCATCCACTTCGACGAACATCCCGAAGTTCGTTACGCCGGCCACTGTGCCCTCATATTCGTCGCCGATGTGTCCCATCATGTACTGGGTCTGCTTGATCTTCACCGATTCACGTTCCGCCTCGACGGCACGTCTTTCCGCGTCGCTAGAAGAACTTGACACTTCGGCCACCAGCTTTTTCGTCGATTTAAGATCCGGAATTTGCGCCCCTGTCTCATAAGCGTGGAGAAGACGGTGAACGATCAGATCCGGATAGCGCCGGATTGGAGACGTGAAGTGCGTATAGTATTTGAATGCCAACCCGTAATGTCCGATGTTCTTCTCCGAATAAATTGCCTTCGCCATCGAGCGGAGCATGATGTCGTTGATCAGATATTCCTCGGGTTTTCCTTCGACCGACTGAAGCAGTTTCTGGAGCTGCTTCTGATTCACAGTCCCGTCGTAATCCAATTTATATCCAAAGTGCGATACAAAAACTGCCAGCTCTTTTATCCTCGCGGGATCGGGCAAATCGTGCACCCGGTAAATGAAGGGTCTGGCTTTCACACCCTGACGGCCGATGTGTGACGCGACCGTTTTATTTGCCAGGAGCATAAATTCTTCAACCAGCCTGTGACTATCGAGTCGCTGCTTCTTTATAATCTCGACCGGCCTCCCCATTTCATCGAAGACGAATTTTGCCTCCGGAAGATCGAAGTCAATACTCCCGGCTTTGCTCCGAATTTTTGTGAGAGTGTGCGCGAGACTGTTCATCTTCAGAATAATATCTGCGTGATCACCGCGACCGCTTTCGATTATCTTCTGGACTTCCTCGTACGTGAACCTCCGCTTACTCCGTATGACAGACTTCGCAAATTTGTACTCGGTGACTTTGCCGGCCGGCGTAATTTGCATTATGACCGAGTAGGTCAGTCTGTCGACGTCAGGATTCAGGCTGCAAATATTATTTGAAAGACGGTGAGGAAGCATGGGGATTACGCCGTTCGTCAGATACACGCTGGTACCCCTGTTGTACGCCTCATTGTCGAGCGCGCTTCCCGCTCTGACATAATGACTCACGTCAGCAATGTGGACTCCCAGCTCGAACAAGTCAGCCGAGATTTCTTTCAACGAGACCGCGTCGTCAAAATCGCGAGCGTCTTCGGGATCTATCGTGATTACGGTCTCATGTCTAAAGTCGAGCCGGTGTTCCAGTTCTGTTTCGGATATTCTGTCCGCAATCCTCTCCGACTCGTCCTCGACTTCTTTCGGGAAATCCTTTCTGAGATTGAACTGCGCGGCTATGCTGTTCAACTCGACATTTGGATCTCCGGCTCTACCGAGCACAGTGAGAACTTCTGCAGAGTAGCCCGCGTGCCTGTCGACTATCAGTCTCGCGACGACTTTACTTCCCTCTCGCGCGTTATTCAGCTTCTTCCTGGGGATATCGATCTCAGACGGAAAATTCCTGTCGCGAGTGACCAGCCTGAAATGTCCGCCGACTTGCTGGACTGTCCCGACGACTCGCAGCTCCTCCCGTTCGAGGACTTCCGTAACCCTGACGACAAGGAGCTTTCCCGATCCGCCTACAATCTTGACTCGAACTCTGTCTCCGGGATTCGCATCGCCCAGTCCGCCGGGCGTCACGGCGAATTGCATTTTCACTTCTTCGCCCAGGGTCGATTCTTCAGGATAGAAAAGGATGTTGCCGCCTTTGTCCAGAACGAGTCTTCCCGGCGGAATGTCGACCTGTTCGCCGGAGCCGAGCTTACGCCTCCCCGATTGCTGCACCGACCCTTTAGCCTCGAGGGCGCGCAGGGCTTGCTTGAACCTTGCGTACTCGTGTTCAGAGGTGTATCCGAGTAACTTCGCAAGCTGGCGCTTCTTAAATGTGGCGACAGGGTTTCGTTTCAGGAACCCCTTAATTTCATTCTGGATGTCTTCGATCTTCCCGCGTGATTTAGTTTTGCGTGAAGTTCTTTTCATACTCCTCCTTGAACTGGACGATTGCATTCGAGATTCCCCTAGCTATTGCCTGCTGGCCTGCCTTACTTTTGAGATATCGCGCCTCCCTAATATTCGATATATATCCGCTCTCGACAAGCACTGCGGGCATCGAAGCTCCGATCAAAACTATAAATCCCGCCTGGTTCACTCCATCATCCGCGACATTTGCGACGGAAGAAACGTTGTCCTCAATCAATTGAGCGAACTGTTCCGAATATTTCACATACGCACTGTGTGCCATCGTGGTGAGGATCATATTGTCGGCATCATAAGTCTGGTACTTCTTCTCATAATCGTTTTCATACTTGATCGCGGCGTTTTCTTGTGCTGCAATACGAATGGCTTCGTCGGTTTTTCCAGGCCTGAGGAAATAAGTCTCCAGTCCGTTCGGAGAACTCGGCTTGCGGGGCATGGAGTTGCAATGAATGCTGACGAACAGTTTTCCGCCTGAATCGTTTGCGATCTCGCCTCGCTTGTCGAGCTCTACAAACTCATCGTCGTCCCTTGTCATGACGACCTTCACCTTGGGGAGCCGGACGTTAATGGCCTTCTTTAAAGCCTTCGCAATTGCCAGCGTGACATCCTTTTCCTGTACACCGCTTATGCCGATCGCACCCGGATCTTTTCCACCATGGCCGGGATCAATGACTATCACATCCAGCTTCCAGTTCTTCTTCTCCTCCTCAAGCCGGTGCTTGAGCTCCTCGGAGAATATTTTCTCGACATCAGCTTGCATATACAGGGCTACCGAAACAGAGTTCGTCGTGCTATCGATGTAAATCTGGTGCGAGGAATAATTGTGGGTCAACTTGAAGCTCAGCTGCACCGAGTTGGGATTCTGGATTGCAAGCACGCCGGAATAAACCTGGGTCGACGGAAGCGCACTCAGCTTTTGAGTGTCGACTCTTGCTGGCATAAGAGTCACATACAGCATATTGTCCTGCCCGATTGCTGCCTCATAGGCTTTCGGCAATTCTTTCATTCCAATCTCGATCACTGCGCCGTTGGCCTTTTCTTCTGACTGAATGCCCAGAATTGTCGGCGGGGCAAGAACCGTAGATGAGTAGCTGAAACCGGCGGCACTCTCGTCGAATGCGAGGGTACCCGGAAGTATTGCCGACAAGTACTGACTTGCATATTTCCCGGCGATATATAGCTTACCGTTTGCAGAAAGGACCGGCACGGGGAGCTGATAAGTTTTCGATTCACCGCCTGTCGACACGACGATGAAACTATTATTGGGAGTCAGGAGGACGCTGCCGGAATCCGAATAAACGCTTACTTTCCCGGTGGATTGCAGACCGAAAGTCCTCAAGCCTAATCCTTTCGCTAAATCGGCAACTGACACGTATGCATGGTTCAAATCCACAAAGCCGCCGATATATGAAATGTTCGAGTCAGCCTTCAGAGTCATTACCTTCGGCTGTGCGAATGCGGAACTTGCCGCACATATCGAAAGAATGAGCAAAAGTTTTAGATTAGTCATTCTGATTTCGATCCTTTTCTCAGTTCCATTCCGAAAAGGAATAGCGGCACATCGTACTTAACCGGGTCTGCCGGATCGAGCCGCTTCAATTGGTCCGTGATTTCTACGGCAGTTTTCCAATTATCCGTTTTCCGTTTCGTCAGTCCGAGCTTCCTCGAAGCTCTGGAGACATTCACATCAAGCGGTATGATGAGCCGATCGGTACCCAGCCACGAATAAAACCCGAAGTCGATGTCGTCGCTCCGAGTCATCCATCTCAGGAACATGTTCATCCGCTTGCATGCACTTCCCTGATTCGGGCTTGCGAGAAGTGATCGTGAGCGCGGGGTCAATTCACCTCCGAGCAAAGAAGCTACGGGATACGCCTTCATTTTCTCAAGCAGCCCTGTAAGGATGTGAAAAGACGCGTCCGGCTCGCCGTCCAGATTCGATCGAAGCGCGTCCTCGATGGTCCCGAATTCAGAGAGTATATTCTTCATTGCTAGAAGTATTTGTACCACATCCTTCGCGATGATGTTCTTGTAAGCGAACTGCACATGACCTTTCAATTCCGAGAGCATCTCGTTGAGATCAAACGACCTGATAGTTTGAGACGGCGAGTCGCCAAGCTGCGTGAAGATTCTGTCAAGCGATCTGAGTATTGCGTAGCGAGGACCGATGGCAAACATCGCCGCAATAAAGGCGGCGACCTCAATGTCATCTCTTCTGGCGAACTTTTTTGGAAAACTTATCGGGTCGAAGAGGTAAAAGTCGGCACGTAATGACTTCACACGTTCCGATTCGTATATTTCCTGAAGGCGGTCCAACCTTCTCAATTCTTCATCGACTCCCGACATTTGACAAGTTACGAGAGACTTGAACACAACAAAATACGCCTCCGAAGAGGCGTATTAAATATTGTCCGCTTGTCGGAACGGCGGGATTCGAACCCGCGACCCCTACCACCCCAAGGTAGTGCGCTACCGGGCTGCGCCACGTTCCGGTGTTCAACTGCAGCTCCAATTTACACAATTCCTTCTCCGCTATCAATCTCATCCACTATTTTCTTCTTCTCCCGATACCCCTTTGCACTTTTCAAATACATCTCTCGTCGGAATGCTTCCCCTTTCGTTTCATACTCTTCCCGGTACACTAACTTCAGTGGCTTTCTCTTCTGGGTCGATTTCACCTTCCCCGAGTTGTGCGCTCTCAATCGTTTCTCCATGTCTGCTGTATGACCGATATAATATCGACCATCTTTCAGGCTCTGCAGTATGTAGACTACGTAATTCATTGGTTTGGATTTTCACCCCAAGGTAGTGACCGCAGGTTCCCTTCGGGACGCTACCAGGCTGCGCCACGTTCCGGTGTTCAACTTCGAAATCAATTTAATGAATTGCGCACGATCTAACAACCGTTCCACAACGGCCGGAGAATGATCACGCTTCCTGAGACGATCGTTTGCAACTGGATTGCGATGTGGAGTGACAATCAGACAGCATCTCCACACGACTGGAGCTGCGAATAAAGATTTGTCGTCAGTCCCTGTTGGAAAGTTTTCGAACGAGTTCATCCAAGAAGGTCCGTACCTCAATCAATGTCTGCTTGTAGTCGGGAGCTCTATCCTTTCTGTCCGTGGACTCAGCAGTCTCCTCCGCGGTCCCGTTGGATCTTGCACTTAGGACTTTTTTTGCGCCCTCAATAGTGAAACCCTCTTCACGGACGAGACGCTTGATTTCGAAGATCAGACTTATGTCCCGGTTGGTGTATATCCGATTCCCGGCTCTATTCTTTGCCGGATTCAATTCAGGAAATTGAGATTCCCAATAGCGCAAAACATGTTGTTCAAGCCCCGTGATGCGACTAACCTCAGAGATTGAATAGTAAAGCTTCTTGAACTCGAAGTCCTTCATCTGGCGAAATTATAATACATTATACAAATATTTGCAAATCTTTGTTAAGTGAACAGCGTAAGCTTTTAATCCCACAAAAAAGATCGCGGTGCCGATGGGGAGTAGTGCCCACACCAGAATAAACTAGATCTCAAAAACGTGAAATTTGCAATTCGAATGGATCATCGATAAATTTGTGTAGGCGCCTGTAGCTCAATTGGATAGAGCAACAGACTTCGGATCTGTGGGTTGGGGGTTCGAGTCCCTCCAGGCGCGCCAATAGCGAATCTCCTCATCAGTAATTTCTTCCTGAACGAGTCACTGCTGGCCAAAGCGCCCTTCCAAAGAAATCGGCTTTTTGCGAAACCAATAGATGTTTCAGTCGTAGCGTTCATAAACCACAAGAAAGCAGAGGGCATGCGAAATGGCCAATAAACGAAAGACCAGGAAGAAAAAGATAATCATAACGTTCGCAGTCCTGGTAGTGCTCGCGGTCGTGGCACTGATCGCGGCAAAATCGAAGGATGGCGGAGGCGGCGATACAATCGCTAGTGTAACCGTGGCCAAGGGGACAATTCAGGAAAAAGCCCTCGCAATCGGAACCATCGAGCCCGAAAACGAGATTTCCATCAAGTCACGAGTCAGCGGCGTTATAAAAGTCCTTTACGTCGAAGTGGGTGCGTTCGTTCACGCTGGTGACCCGCTCCTCGAAGTCAAGCCCGATCCGACGCCGGGGGAACTTGCTGATGCGAAGAGACAGCTTGAGCTGGCCGTTGTAGACTATGATAATACCAAGAAGGATCTGGGCAGACAGGATTCCTTACACAGGCGGGCTCTGATATCGGAAAGGGATTTTGACAACTCTCTCGTATCATATAAGCAATCAGAATTGCGTCTCAAGATAGCCCGGGACAATCTAGACCTGATACAAAACGGAAGAGTAACAATAGACAACACTAAGATTGAGTCAATTATATACGCGCCGATCGACGGATATGTCCTAACTCGAGCTGTGGAGGTTGGTGACCCCGTCACGCCACTCACTTCCTACCAGGAAGGAACCGTCTTGATGAAAATGGCAAACATGAGTCAGCTCGTCTTCAAGGGAACAGTGGACGAGATTGATGTCGGCAAACTTCGCGAAGGGATGCCGGCGGAGCTTAGGGTTGGAGCTCTTCCCGGCGACACGATACCAGGGAGACTTTCAAAGATATGGCTGGAAGCCGAGAAAAAGGAAAATGCATCGGTGTTCCCGATCGAGATCGCAATTTCGAACACAAAGAACATTACGCTTAGAGCTGGCTACTCTGCCAATGCAGACGTCATAATCCAGAAGAAGACCGGAATACTTTACATACCGGAAAGGGTTGTTACCTTCAGGAATGACTCCTCGATTGTAAAGCTCTCTCTCCCCGACGGCAAGTCAAAAGAGCTCGCCATCAAGACCGGGCTGAGCGATGCCATAAACATCGAAGTGGTATCAGGACTTAAAGAAGGCGACAAGCTCCTCGAAAAACCCGTCGTCAAGATCAATTAAAGATCTGTCATGACGGCATTTATAAGTTTCTTCTCCGAGTTTTTCGCTGATCTTCGCGCACAAAAAATGCGCGCGTTCCTCACGATGTTCGGGATCATCTGGGGAACGGTAACTGTCATAGTTCTCATTTCTTTCGGCCTTGGCTTCAAGAAGCAGTCGATGATGAACATGCACGGGATGGGTGAAAGCATCTCGGTGATGTTTCCAAACCGGACAACGAAACCGTTCCAGGGTTTTGGTATCGGCAGGGAGATCCACTTAACTGAAGAGGCCGCGTCGATAGTGACGGCGAAGGTACGCGACATCCAGTCCATTTGTCCTGAGTACATCAAGATGGGAACGCCGATCAGGTATGGAATCAATATTACCAACCCTGGAATAACGGGTATCTACCCCATATACAGTGAAATGAGAAATATTATTCCTGTCCAAGGCGGAAGATTCATAGACACACTGGACGTTGCAGATCGGAAACGAGTCGCGGTACTCGGCAATGAAGTGAAGAATTACCTTTTCGGGGAAACGGACGCACTCGGGCGTATCGTCTTTGTGGGTCAGACACCATTCACCGTCATTGGGGTCATGCAACCGAAAAACCAAAACTCGTCGTACTACATGCAGGATCAGGACCGCATATTCATTCCGGCACCGACTTTTACCGCGATGTTCGGAACGCCATACATAACTGATCTTATTTACAAAGCGGCAGACCCTGCTAAGACTGACGAGGTGGAGGTAGAGGTTCGTGCAGCACTTGGAGAGAAATATCGCTTCGACCCCGCCGACAAGGACGCAATCTTCATCTGGAACACTGCGGATTTTGAGAAGATACTTCTCTACATCACGATAGGATTCACCCTTTTTCTGGGCATCATCGGAAGCTTCACTCTTGGCGTTGCCGGACTTGGAGTCGCAAACATAATGTTCATCGTTGTCCGGGAGCGTGTGAAGGAGATAGGGGTGAAGCGGGCTGTCGGCGCCAAGAAATCGACGATACTCCTTCAGTTCTTTGCGGAGACTTTCATGATCGTTGGACTGGGCGCTGCGGTCGGGTTTCTAATAGGATGGGGAATCGTCTCTGCCTTACAACTGATACCGATAAAGCAGTACGTCGGTACTCCCGAGATTTCCCTTCCTGTCGTCATAGCTACAATTTCAATTCTGGCGGTGATTGGATTATCCGCAGGTATGATGCCTGCTCGTCGTGCGGCTAATCTCGATGTCGTTGAATGCTTGAGGGACTAGATGAATTCAGGGAGACTCTAATCGATGGTAGGTGAGTTAATCAAAGAGTTCTTTCGCGATATGGGGAGCCACAAGCTCCGGACAGCGCTTACACTGATCGCGATCACCTGGGGAACGATGTCCGTCGTTCTCCTGCTTGCATTCGGATCCGGCTTCGGCGCAGCGATGAGGAACGGCATGGTGAACGCGTGGAACAGAGTCCTTATCGTGTACGGCGGCGAGACGGGAAAAGTGTACCAGGGCCTCCCGAAAGGCCGCGGCATCAACCTGGAGGAGAGCGACGTCGATCTCCTAAGGGCGACGATTCCAAACATAGTCATGAGCAGTCCGCAGTACAGGAAGAACGCTGAACTGTTCTACGGAAAAACAAGGCTCACAACAGAGTGTGAAGGTGCCGGACCCGATTTCGAAATCATGCGCGCAATGTATCCAGATCCGGGAGGAAGATTTATAGACGCCCACGACATCAAGTTCCAGCAGCGAAGTCTGTTCCTGGGCTATGAAATTGCCGGAGATCTCTTTAAGAGCGAAAACCCGATAGGAAAAACCGTCGCGCTGGACAATGTGCCTTTCACAGTTGTCGGAATTATGGAGAAGAAGCTTCAAACATCAATGAACAACGGCCCCGATTCCAGACGCGCTGTAATTCCGTATTCGACTTTCAGGATGATCTATGGGTATGAACATATAAACACAATCCTTCTGAAAGCACCCAGCCCGGGAATGCAGACACAAATGATGAGTGAGATACGCGAGGTCCTGGGCAAGAAATATAGATTTGATCCTACCGATGAACGTGCTATCGGCATATTTGATACGATGATGATCGACGAGATTATTCAGAAGGTTACCCTCGGCGTGAAAATATTCCTCGGGATCGTTGGATTCTTTACCCTGATGATAGCAGGAGTCGGCGTGGCAAATGTAATGTATGTCGTCGTGAAAGAACGTACGAGAGAGATCGGGATCATGATGGCTGTAGGAGCAAGAAGGGTTTACATCCTTTCGCAGTTCATCTTCGAAGCTCTTATCATTTCTCTGCTCGGCGGGACAAGCGGCTTGCTTCTATCTTGGGGGATCGTCGCTGGGGCAGGAATGCTTGACACAAGCAGCGGACCAATGCAGTTCCTGGGGAGACCTCTCCTTTCAATCGGAATCATGCTCTTCACTGTCCTCGTGCTTACCACCATAGGTTTGTTCGCGGGCGTGTTCCCGGCGCGTCGCGCAGCGAGTGTTGATCCCGTGGAATCCTTAAGATATGAATAGACCTTAACACTCAAGCATTCCCTTTATCCGCCGAAACAATAATTCGCTTTGAATTTTACTCCCGCACCTTCTAACTTTTCCCTGTCCAAAATCCCGCATTGAGGAGATGCACCAGACGAACCGGTGAAGTACGAAAGACGATTTCAAGAGCTAAGGAGACCCCTGTCATGAAAGTCTTAATCGCAGACAAACTGTCCGATAAAACCGTTGCTACGCTGAAGGACCTCGGCGCTGAAGTTGAAGTGAACGCCGATCTATCAGCCGAAGACCTTCCGGGTGCGATAGGTAACTCGGATGTATTGGTCGTGAGATCCACCAGAGTATTGCCCAGGACTATCGAGGCCGGGAAAAACCTTTCATTGATCGTTCGCGCCGGTGCCGGAGTAAACACTATCGATCTCGCTGCGGCAAACTCCCGTGGGATCTACGTATCGAACTGCCCGGGCAAGAACACTGAGGCGGTAGCTGAACTGGCAATCGGTCTCCTGATCGCTGCCGACAGGCAGATCGCAAATTCCACCAGAGACTTGAGATCAGGCTCATGGAAAAAGAAAGATTACGGGAAAGCAAAAGGACTCAAGGACAGAGTAATTGGTATAGTCGGGTTTGGCTCGATCGGCAAAGCTGTGGCGCGTCGTGCGCTCAGCCTCGACATGAAGGTGGTCATTTGGTCGAGAAGTATGACGAACGAGCTGGCAGAGAGCCTGAATGTCGAATGCATAAGTGACCTCAAAGATCTCGCCAGGATTTCCGACGCGGTGAGCATACATGTCGCATACGACAAGAACTCGACTCATCACCTGATCGATAAGACGTTTCTCGAGTCGATGAAGAACGGCGCGATACTAGTAAACACATCGAGGGGCGAGGTCGTCGACACGACCGCACTTAAGGATGCGATCAAATCGAAGAAACTCCGGGTGGGGCTTGACGTTTTTGAGCACGAACCCGCCGGCGGCGATGCGCAATTCGAAGACACAGAACTTGCCGGACTGGTAACGGCCACTCCCCACATCGGTGCCTCGACCGATCAGGCGTCTGAGGCAATCGCAGACGAAGTTGTGAACATCGTCAGGTCATTCAAGGAAAAGGGAGTGCCGCTCAATACCGTGAATATCCGGGCGAGGTCATCAGCGACTCAGTCACTTGTCGTCCGGCATTATAACAAAGTAGGGGTTCTGGCTGGAATCCTGGACAAGATAAAGGCAAGCGGTATAAACGTGGAGGAGATGACAAATATTATTTTCGACAATTCGAAAGCGGCGTGCTGCACGCTCCTCCTTGACGCTGCACCGTCGATAGAAATTATCGATCAGATGAAAAAAGATGGGAACATAATTGAAGTTGCCCTGAAACCGCTGACGAATCTCGAGAAGTGACTCCAGCTTCCATGAGAGTTCTGTCCTCAAATCAAAGCCGCTTGTAGAATCTTATGTCTATCTGAGGACAAATTCTCCGGTCAACTTCCCTTCTGAATTTCCTCCTACCGTGACGGTGAATTCGCCCGGTTCAATTTCCCATTTTCTGTCTGCGCCCCAAACCTCAAGATCTTTTAGTCTGATTGGAATGACGACTCTTCGCGCTTCGCCCGCGCGCAGATGAATTCGCTCGAAACCTTTCAATGCTTTTACCGGCGTTTCTACACTCGCGTATCTCTCCCGCACGTATGCCTGTACCACCTCGTCTCCGTCCAGCTTACCGTTGTTTGTCACACTAAATGAAACGATTACATCGCCGTCGCTTTCCAGGGAAGGAGCGAGAATGTCCAAACTGTCATATGAAAAAGTCGTGTAGCTCAGTCCATATCCGAACGGATACTGCGGTCCCACGTCACCGTCGATGTACTTTGCTATCTTCGAGGTGCCATAGTTATAGAAATCGGGGAGCTGTCCCACACTTCTAGGGAACGATATTGTGAGTTTTCCTGCCGGATTGTTGTCCCCAAAAAGAGTTTCCGCGATAGCCTTTCCGCCGAACTCACCGGGGTACCATGCCTCGAGAATTGCAGGTACATGTTCTGCGGCCCACGGGATTGTCAGAGGTCTGCCGTTCTGCAGAACCAACACTACAGGCACGCCAGCAGCGACCACAGCCTCAAGCAATTTTTCCTGATTGCCGGGGAGGTTCAATTCCGAACGGTCGCGGTTCTCACCGGAAATACGCGAGTTCTCTCCCAAGCCGAGGATCACAACTCGTGCTTTCTTTGCCTTCGCGACGGCATCCTCAATGTCGTTGCCATTTGAAAAAAGAATTGTCGTTCGCGACGAAACAATTTTCCTGACCTGCTCGAGGAGACTCTCTTCGATTCGATCACTAACAGGTCCAGAATAATCACCGAGTCGGGTACTATCTACATTAGGGCCGATAAGGGCGACGCAGTCGAGGTCCTTCCTCAAAGGAAGAAGGTGTCCACTGTTCTTGAGAAGGCACATAGACTCGCGTGCGACCTCGAGTGCAAGACGCAAATGATCAGGCGACCTGCTAACCCGACTGCTAAGGTTCACGTCGACGAAGGGATGGTCAAAGAGACCGAGCATGAACTTTGCCCGCAAAACTCGGCCGACCGCGCTGTCGAGAACTGGCCGCGGGAGTTTTCCGTCTCTAATTCCTTCGATTATAGCATTCTGGAAAAGATCGTGGGGGAAATCGTAGAACTGCATATCCACGCCGGATTTCATTGCGAGATATATGGCTTCCTGTCTTGTCGGCGCGACATAAAAGATATCATATAGTTGTCTGATTGCGCCGAGGTCCGACAGGACAAAACCTTTGAATCCCCACTCTTTCCTGAGCACGGAGTTTAAGAGCCACGGATTGTCTGTGCTTGGAACTCCGTCAATGCTGTTGTATGATGCCATTATCCCCATCGCGTGTCCCTCTCGCACCGCGGCTTCAAAAGATTTCAGCATGATGGTACGCACTTCCCTCTCGCCGGCATGAGTGGGAGCGATATTCAATCCGCTTTCGGGTGAACCGTATCCTGCGAAATGTTTCGGCTCCGCGATGCATGTTGAATCATCAGCAAGTGTGCTTCCCTGCATCCCTTCAACGTAGCCGACGGCTATTCTACCCGAAAGGAACGGATCTTCGCCGAAGTCCTCCTCGACCCGACCCCATCTCGGTTCACGCGCCACATCAAGAACCGGACCCAGAATCATGTCGACCCCATCGGCCCTCGCCTCGGAGGCGATGGCCGCGCCCGTTTCGTGTGCGAGGGAAGTGTCCCACGTCGTCGCGAGATTCACACTTTGAGGGAATACGGTTTTCAGCCGTCCCATGTAACCATGAAGACCTTCTTCGATGAATAACGCCGGTATGCCCAGCCGGTTAGAGTGAATTACCCAGGACTGCAAACTATCATAGAGTTCCGGAGCCGGATAAAGGTCGTGAATTGAGCCGACTCCAAGATTGCTCAGCACTGACTCTGCCTTTGATCGACTGAACTTTGCGCCTGGTTTCGCGTGATCTCGTTCGTCGAGTTGGTCCTTGTCGAGAAGGTCAGTCGCGCCTGAATACATGTCAAGCTGGCGCGCTTTCTCTTCAACAGTCATGCGTTCAAGGAGATCTCTTACACGCTCATCGACAGGTAGACTTTCGTTTCGATAAGGAAGTAGCTCTTGCGCGGTCGCGACAGAGTCCGGCTTCGCTTTGACTGGCCGACCCGGTCTCGTCAGCAGCGACGCGCTTCCGTAAGTCACCAGCACGAGCAAGAACACTGAAAGAACGAAAGCCAGTCTTGACGTCAGCCCAGGTTTGTAAAGATCAATACACATGTTACAGGAACTCCTTCTCTTCGGGAATGTGTGCAAGACAGCACGAGATCCGGGTTGATCCGTCAATGAGGATATCCTGCTTCACTTATCGCTCATTGAGGGAGGGGCATCTTCGGGTGCACTTCCCCAACTTTTGTTCGGCCTTGGCCCCATCTGCAGCTCGAGAATACCTCCGTGTGCGAGGTCCTCTTGCGTGAACCATGGTTTCATGAGCGGCTTGCCGTTGAGAGTCGCGGACTCGATGTACTTGTTCTGAATCGACACGTTGTCGGCTTTAATATCAAACGAATTTCCGCCCGCCAAATGAATGGTTACTTCCTTGAAAATCGGGCTGCCTATCACGTAGTAGGATGCGCCGGGACAAAACGGATAGAATCCCATCGATGAAAATACGTACCATGATCCCATCGCGCCTAGATCGTCATCACCCGGGATACCGAGCGGACTATCGTTGTACCACACTTCCAATATCTCGCGGATAATCTTCTGGGCTTTCCATGGCTCGCCGGCAAAATCATAAATGTACGGTATGTGAAAGCTCGGTTCGTTTCCTTGCGCATAATTCCCTATCAGCCCGGTCATGTCCGGGAACTTGCCGAGAAACGAATACTTCCAAATGCCTCCGTACTGCGCTTCAAAGAGAGAATCGAGTTTGCTCAAGAATTCTTTACGTCCGCCAAAGAGCTGAATCAACCCCGTCATATCGTGCATGACACTGAAAGTGTAAATCCACGAGTTACATTCCGAGAAATAGTCGCGCCCGCCCGGACCGCTGGGTAAGGTCGGATCGAATCCTTTCACCCACTCTCCGTCCGCGGTCTTGGGCGCCATGAAACCTATAGTCGTGTCGAAGACTTTCTTGTAATTGTAGGCGCGCTTGAGAAAATATCCGTAGTCGTCACTGTGCCCCAGCTCCTTTGCCATCATCGCGAGGCACCAGTCATCGTATGCAGTCTCCAGGGTGACTGAAACAGCCTGCCTCCTCTCAAAAGGGTGAACGTTAGGATTCGTTTCGGTTTCCCCCTCTTTCAGCGCCGGGAAGTAACCCTTTTCCAAGTAAATTGAATCAAGCATGTCCATGATCCCATTTCGCCACGGAAGCATAGTCGCGCGCATCGCTTCCTTTTTCATTGCCTCATATGCTTTCGCCACATCGAAGTCACGATAACCCTTGAAGTAAGCGTCAGCTATCAGCGCGTTTGCATGCTGACCAATCATCGCCGGAAACTCGCCGTAGATTCTCGGGAATAACGGCAGCCATCCCCACTCTTCATACATTCTTATATACGATTGGATAATATCTTCCTGCTGTATTGGGTCAAGGAGTAACTGAAGAGGGTGTTCACAACGGAAGGTATCCCACAACTGGTCGTCCGTGTAAAAATCCCTTCCGTGACTGTCATGTACGGCGTGATCATAACCACTGTAGTACTTTCCGTCCTCCGTTATGTCTGTCATATTCTGCTCGGCTCGATATAGCGAGGTGTAAAAAATAGTCTTCTCCTTGTCTGTACCACCTTTGACCTCGATCTTGCCGAGGAGACGCTCCCAGGCCGACTTAGTCTCCTGTATTCGTTTCTCAAAATCCCAACCGTGGATTGATTCCCCGAGATTCTTCCTGGCCTGATCGAGACTGATAAATGAAAGGCCTGATTTCACCTGAATCATCCGCTCCTTGGACCGCGTGAATACCAAAGTGATCCCTATCTTCCTCCCTTCAATTTCCGTCCTGGAGTCCGGCACTCCGCCGTAATCCCAGGATTTTGCGTCACCGAACGGTTCTGAAAATTTAAGATAAAAATAATATGGAACGTCATTGACTTCAGTGGAACCTTCAATCTCGGTCTGAGAAATGATCCTTATAGTTCCGCTGTCGGCCATCATGACGTTAATGAGGTTCGTGTCCGTTCCTGAGTATTTGAATCGATAGAACACTGAAAAATGTCCCGCAGTGAAAGAGGTCTCGATGCCATAATCATCAAGCAACACTTGATAGAAATACGGAGTGCGTGTTTCGAAATCCCTATCGAAATCCGATGCGATCTCATCCGGATCGGTCTTCACACTCCCGATACCCGGCATGAGAACAATCGCACCGGCGGGAAACCCATAAACCTTAGTGGCAAGATATGAATCGTTTAATCCCGGATTCAACACCGGCGTTACCTGTGGATAGTCATGAGGCAGCTGCACGATCGGCTTCGTCGTCGAAAGCAAAAGGCTGACACCTCCGATAGCCGGATTAACGTAGTCCAAAGGTGCCTTGTGCGATTGGGCAGGAACGGATATCGGGATCAGGATCGATAGCTTCGCAAGAATCACGAACGAGGTCTTCATATTAGGTCTTCCGCAAGAAATATCTGGATGTCAGTTTAGAACGATCTTCTATTTATTCCAAACGCAAAAATCATGATCATCGTACAAATACTTCCGCCGCGATTCGAGTTTCGCAGAAAGCGGTCCAATGCGCTTCCCACTGCGCGCCCCATACGCTCTCCTCAGTGACACGTCAAGACCGCGTTATTCTTGCGGGTATATCCTTAGCTGGTATTTGATCGAAAATATTGAAAACTTTCCTTCACAAACCTCCGTCATACTATAGGATGCCAGACAGCCCAGAATTCGAGTTAATTGCAAAGTTTAAGGCAGGCGATGTCTCAGTCTTCAACCTCCTCACCAGGAGGTGGTATGAGAAGATACTAGGTTTCCTGTATCGCGTGCTCGGCAACATGGAAGATGCCGAGGATGCTTGCCAGAAAACATTCATCACGGTCTACACGCGCCTGCATCAGTTGAACGAGCCGGCCAAATTCCGGTCGTGGCTCTATCGCATAGCGAACAATAACGCCATGGACCTATTAAACGACAGAAAACATATTGCTCGAAGCCGCACAAACGGAGAATCTGAGGATCCGCATATCGACCTCGATGGACCGGACACGGAGGCGGCTGACCTGGAGTCAAGGATCGATCTTGTGGGCCTTCATATTCTTTTCGAGAAGATAATGCTTTCAATTCCGGAAGAACAAAGAGTCGTGATTGTAATGAAGCTGTACCAGGATATGAAGTTCTCGGAGATTGCCGAGACGCTCAATGTCCCTCTCAACACCGTGAAAACCAGGATGTACTCCGGACTTCGTGCAATGAAAGATTCCCTTGCCAGGAACAAATTGATCGAGGAGATTCTGAAAGATGCGATGTAAAGATGTTCGTGAAAAGATTATCCCGTTCGTTCTGGACGAACTTGGGGAAGAAGACAGCCGATTGGTCAGTGAACACGTCGGATCATGTGCCGGCTGCCGCAAAGAATCGGAAGATTACAGACAGACAATCCTTGCGATGGGGCGCTGGAAAATTCCCGCGCATGGTCCCGCCCCGGTGTTCGCACTCTTGCCGGGGGCGTTGCCCGTGAGACGTGCGAAAAACTCCCTGTCACTAATCTCAGGTCTCTTCGCAAGGTACGGTTTACGCCTGACGTTCGCTGCGGCACTTGTCGCTGCGTTCCTCATGGGGACACGTGTTCAATTTGACAATGGAGCCATCGTTATTGCTATCGGACGATCCGCGACTAACCCGTTAGCAGCTGATTCGTCAAGGATCGCTTCAGAAATTGCGGCAGCCGAAAAGCGAAATCTTCAAATTGTGTCAGAATTGATCGCCGCTAGCGAAGCACGTCAGGCGGACATGTACAAATCTAGCCTTGAGACTTTCTCAAAGCAGATCAGCGGCCAGCAACGGACTTACATGATGTATTTTACAAATCATCTCTATCGTCTGCAGGAACAGAACCAGCTCGCATACTATCAGTCGAAGGCCGCCCTCACCGGCGTGATGAGGCTCGCTGACGCTGTCAAGTAACGATGAGATTCTGAATCATGAAATACAAAAACGGGAGAATTCATTATGAATAGGAATTTGTTGATGAACCTGACTTGCATGATTCTGATCGCCCTGACAATTTCGCCCGTTGTCAGCTTGGCTCAAGAACAGTCGTACCCCGACATCGGCGTAATGAACGGCATCCTGGCAGAATTAATGAAGGACGCGAATCGGGATGAATACAACTCCAGCGATGTATTCGGTTCATATCTACCGGGGAGCGGGCTGCTCTTCGTGGTGAACTCCTCCGATGGAATCGTCTCAGCAGGATTTCTAGCTCGCAAGATCGCCCTTGAAACGAAGGTAAGGGTTTTAGCCTCTATTGATTCGAGTTTGTCGATGGGGGATCGGCTCGGCGCACGAAAGGATTCGCTGAACCAGTTGGTTGAGTCGTTCGGCAAGAAAACTGAAGAATCCTCAAAACAAATCATGGATCGCCTCGATCAGGCGATAATGAAGTTCCTTGGCAGCTACGCTGATGCTGAGAACAAACTCACCTCAGCTCAAACAGTTTCGGTAGTGGTTTTCCTATCGGGCGATTCTCAACCAGCTGCGAGACTGTACAACGTCTCAAAGAAAAACATTACAGATTACCGTACGGGAGCAGTGGCGGAAAACATCTTCAGACATAGTGTGCAGGTTACCGATGTCGAGGAGACTGACGAGGATAACTCCATAAGCATCATGGCTACGATCCTGGAGAAGTCATTGTCGGAAAAAAACTCAAGCGACAGAGATGTCTCTTTCGGAGGTGCCGATTCAAGGGGAGTCTATGTCAAGGGTCTTGGAGCGTTGTTTGTGTGCAGTGTTTCCGATATGCCTTATGTCTCAGATTTTTCGAGATCAGTTGATACGGTGAAGTTCAATACCGGCAAGTTGAAGGACAAAGTCATACTTGAGCTCGGGACATACGGTTCATCTCTTAGATCCATCAGGAAGGATGAATCTATATTGGTTCTTCTGAAGGTGAATAACTTCATGGAGGGGGAGCAAAGTAAGCTTGTCAGCGTAAAGAAGGGAGACATCGATCTCTACACAAGAAATGAGATTGACTTCAACACATTAAAGAGTCGTTCCACTGTAATCGAGAACCAATAGATATCCACTTTCAAGGCGGTCTCAACAGATATTTAGGTTCGGAGTTGAGAAAACGGTCCGTGGTCAACTTAGCCTCGGACCGTTTCAGTCTCTAGATGCCGTTCACATCCATCTTAAGCTCCTGAATCTGACAGTTCAGTCCCGATATCTCGAAATGAAGTTGAGGTGGGGGAACCATCTTCCCATCGTGCTCGATTCTTACCGAGATCGTCTTGGTTTCGCCGCCAACGAGCGATATGTAGTTGTCGCTGTACGAACTCCTCAGCGTATCCGATTCCTCAACCATACGGATTCTCACAAAGAACGCCAGGCTCGAGTCTGGATTTGTCAACTGAATCTCACCGGCAGCTATCCAACTCGAATCTTTTGATACTTCGAGTGATCCGGACTTTGCTGACAGATGGACCTTGGGCATGTTGTTTAAATCGGAAAAAATGTTTTTGTAGTCGCTTAATTCGCCCGAGTTGCTGACAGCTATCGGATAGATCGCATCGGATATCTTTCCTCCCGACTTCTTCTCCAGTTCGACAACTACAAAGAAGGATTTGCCTTTCATCGACTCCGGTATTCTATACTTTATTTCGCCGATCTTCTTAGAAGTATTAGCGCTTGTGCCCGCACTGCCGGATTTCTCTGCCAAAGTTCGTCCTCTGCAATCAAGCAGTGTCGCTCTGAAGTTGAGCTCCTTGAGTGAATCTTCAGTATCATTCAAAAGGTATACATCCGATTTGAAAGTCTCTCCTGGATTCCACAGATATCTTTCATAGTCGGCAGAAATATGAACTGGGCGCGAAGCACGTTTCAGAAAATAATATGAAGGCTTCGGAGTGCCGTACCAATCTACGATCGACCACGAAAGACACGGCCATATGTCATCATATTGCCATACCAGGAATCCGCTGTTCCGAAACTTATTAGATCTGCAGAACTCCATATCAAATTCATTACCGAGTGCCTGGTAGAGCTGTCCGCGCGTAATAAGTTCCTCGATGCACGAAGGATCGCCGAACTCGTCCGCGTACCGCATCAACTTGCTGAGGTGAGTGAAACCCGTGCCCGATTCTCCATGGTATTCAATGTACGTTGTGTCAGGCGGCCACAGGAATTGAGCGGGTGTGAACTTGACATAATTTTCAAATACCGGAGGAGCGTTCAGACCGGCCTCGCTCCGGAATGGCCGCACTACGCGGTACTTCGTGTACGGTTCTAGGCCGTGCCAGACCCCCCAATAGTGATCATCACCCATATACGGAGACGCTCTGTGGAATTCGCGAACCGGATCGAAGGTTTTCAAGAGCGCTGCAAGCGAGTCAATCACAGTCTTGCTTCCAACATCGTCCGGATCGAACTCGTTTCCGCCGCACCAGAAGGTGAGAGAAGGATGATTTCTCAAGCGCAGCACTGCGGACTTCGCACCTTCAAGAAAATTATCCCGGTCGATTTTCGAAAAGTTCTGATTACTCAGGAATTCCTGCCAGGTGAGAATCCCGTACTCATCACACAAGTTGTAAAAATCGTCGGTCTCGTAAAGTCCTCCTCCCCAAACACGAAGCAGATTAAAATTTCCGTCCTTAAATAGTTTCAGCAATCGTTCATACCTGCTGTGATCCAGACGGAGGAGCTGGTCATCAGGTATCCAGTTTCCACCTTTTGCGAACATCTTCCTGCCGTTCACCAAAAATGTCCACGGATATGAGCCGACGGCGTTTCCCAAATGGTGCGGGTCTCCGACGTCATTCTGCATCGACTTGAGAAATTCCCCCACACGCTCATTATCCACGAGCTTCAACTCCCTGATTCCAAACTGAGTCGACAAATTATCGGATTCTGAATCTCTCTCCGCCACGGCGACGTCGAGTATATAAAGGTTCTGATCACCCATCCCGTTCGGCCACCACAACTGAGGATCGGTCACGGCAACATCAAAAATCATTTTCCTCGTCTCTTTGGACTTCAGCTTAACGGTTTTCTCGAAATCAGATGCAATTCGATTCGATTTCTTTTCTTTCACTTGTCCGACAATTCGCGCATCAATTGAATCAGCGGTAAGATTCCGGACCTCGATTCGAACGTTACATACCGCTTTCTTACTGGATTTAACTTTTGTTACCACATATGGATTCTCAATTCGCACGGGTCCGGTGACGTGCAGGCTTACGGACTTCCACAACCCAATCGGAAGTCCATGCGGACCCCAGTCCCAGCCATACATACACTGCGCGATTGAGTACAATTGGTCTCTCGGCGCACGCCATGTCAAACCATCTTCCATCGTCTTTGACCATTCATCAGGCGGCGCCTCAAGACGAACCACCACCTGGTTCTCTGCGCCATATTTCAGAAGCCTTGAGACATCGAACGACCGTGGGTTCAGCATTCCTTTCAGCTCACCCGCCTTTTGGCCGTTTATCCAGAATTCACCCTGGAACGAAGTCCCTTCGAAATCAAGATCGATGAATTTGCCTTCAAGACCGGCCGGCACTGAAAATTTCTTGAAGAACCACCACTCTTTCTGTTCGACCCAGAGCGACTTTTCATTATTGTAACCGAAATACGGATCAGGAATCTCTCCTGCTTGCAGTAACGCGGTCCTTACAGTTCCGGGGACTTGACATGGTAGACAATCAGCGGGTTCATTCTCCGGCAGGTAGATCTTTTTCTGAACACCGATTCCCGATGTGAAGTCTTTCATCTTCCACTTACCATCGAGATCGATCACAGATTCAGTCGTTCGATTCATCTTGATTCGGGAATTAGTTTGACCAAAGGCTTTTTCGGAATTCTGCCATAACAGAATAAGAAATAGAGGAGACAAAAAACAAATTAATCCTGACCGCGGTGGTGAGCACATGCCTCTCTCCTTTTCAGGAAAGATAGCCATTTCGATTATAAAAACATCGTGCCAGAGCAGTCATGATGAAAGTCTGAACGGACTTTTCCAACTTAAGAGGAACGGCAAAATCAACATGAGAAATCCGAGGAGAGACAGCATTGCCTCGACAATCAATCATCTTGTTCAGGAACGGGCACAACTGACCGTTGACAAGCACCTCAACGACACTCGAGTGCCGACAACTTATGGCCCGACGTCGGGCAAAAGCGGCTGCTAGTCAATTTAACGGCTGAAAAATGGTCTAATGAAGATTGGCGGCATTGATAATACTCCGCGAATTGCAAGAGTGTGCTTGTGGCACACAAGGGCAGTTCAGTTTAAGAAATAGTTTCCCGGATTCGAGAATTTGTCGGAATAAAAAAGGCGCCCGGAGGCGCCCTATGTGTGGTGTAGTGTGTTTAGAGGAGAAGCTTAAATCTGTTCAGCGCCTTCACGTAATTTGCCCGCTCGAACGCGGCGGGATCCGCAACGGACTTCTGACTCATGCTTCCTTTCATTTGTTCAATCGAAGCATACTCATGCTCTTCCATCCACTTTGTCAAATCTGTGAGGACCTTTTTTATGTGTGCCGGACCGTTTTGGAGCAGCGCGGAACACATCATCGTGACATCGGCACCCGCCATGACGAGTTTTAATACGTCTTCTGCCGTATGTATCCCGCTCGTCGCTGCGAGACTCGCTTTGGTTCTTCCGTAGAGTATCGCAATCCATCTCATCGGAAGTCTGTTGTCCGCGGAGCTGCTCAGGACGACCCCGGGTTCAACCTCGAGTTTCTCGATATCGATGTCAGGTTGATAAAATCGGTTGAACAGAACTAATCCGGAGGCCCCAATCTTGACAAGCCTGTCGGTCAGATTGGTCAGTGAACTGAAATACGGACTAAGCTTCACAGCCACGGGAATTCTGACTGTATCTTTCACTGCTGCAAGGACATCAGTATAACGTGCTTCGACGTCATCCGACGTGAGGCGAGGATCGGTCGGAATATAATAAACATTCAGCTCGACGGCATCGGCGCCGGCCTCTTCGAAATACTTCGCGTATTTTATCCAACCGCCCGTCGTAATTCCGTTGAGACTTGGTATAACGGGAATCCCGAGAGACTCTTTCGCTTTCCGCAGGAGGTCAAGATAAGAGTCGGGCTCAAGGTTGTATTCAGCCGCGGACGGCAGATAGGTCAGCGCTTCTGCAAAACTATCGGTTCCATAGTGCAGGTAGTGATCGAGCTCTGCCCTTTCGTGCGCGATCTCCTCTTCGAAGAGGGAGTACATCACGATCGCCGATGCGCCTGAATCCTCGAGCCATTTCATGCTATCGATGCTTCGCGAGAGCGGGCTGGCTGAAGCAACCAATGGGTTCTTCAGTCCGAGTCCGAGGTAATTCGTTTTTAGGTCCATGTCATTGTTCCTGAATCCCTAGTTCAATGGTGCAGACGGCGTCTGCTGTTTCGTAGCCTCGGAACCGTTGCCGGATTTATGAGGCTCATATTCCTTCGCAAGCTGATCATACATTTTCCACCGTTCGTTCACGTCTTCCTGCGCAAGCTCCATCAGGAACTTTGCTCGCTCAGGGTGAGTCTTCTTTAGGATGTTGAACCTCGTCTCAAGGGAGGTGAAGTCAGAAACCGATCCTTTCGGCGCTTTGGAGTCTATCCTGAACGGATTCTTGCTCTCCTTTGCCAGGCGCGGATCAAATCTGAAGAGCGGCCAATAACCTGTTTCCACGGCAACTTTCTGGTTGCGCGCACCTAGAGACATATCGATGCCGTGTTCTATGCAATGAGCATACGCAATTATGATAGACGGTCCGTCGTAAGACTCTGCCTCTATGAAGGCGCGTACAGTCTGTGCATCATTTGCTCCCATCGCGACACGCGCAACGTAGACATTACCGTACGTGAGTGCCATGAGGGAAAGGTCCTTCTTCCGATTCGGTTTGCCGCCGGCGGCAAACTTGGCAACGGCCGCGCGCGAAGTCGCTTTCGACATCTGCCCGCCCGTGTTCGAGTACACTTCCGTGTCCAGCACGAGAATGTTTACGTTCTTTCCGGATGCGATGACGTGATCCAGACCGCCGTAGCCGATATCGTACGCCCAACCATCTCCGCCAAATATCCACACACTTCTCTTCACAAGGTTGTCGGCCAAATTCAACAGGGACTTTGCTTCTCGAGAATTCAGTGAGGCGAGTTTCTCTTTCAACAGCTTTACACGTTCCCGCTGCTCATAAATCCCCGCTTCGTCGCTTTGCTTCGCTACCAGAAGTTCCTTCACAAGCTGATCGCCGATCTGGCCTGCAAGTTTCTGGACAAGCTCTTTTGCCATCTCCGTCTGTTTATCTATGGCGAGCCGCATCCCGAGCCCGAACTCGGCATTGTCTTCGAAAAGTGAATTGGACCATGCCGGGCCGCGGCCGTCTTTGTTTACCGTATAGGGTGTGGTCGGAAGATTTCCACCGTAAATCGAAGAACAACCCGTCGCATTAGCGACGACGGAGCGGTCGCCAAACAGCTGCGTAACCAGTTTGACGTATGGAGTCTCTCCGCAACCGGAGCACGCGCCCGAATATTCGAAGAGCGGCTGGAGAAATTGAGAGTCCTTGACGTTGTCGAGCTTTATTGTTCTGCGATCGACTTCCGGAATATTCAGGAAGAAGTCGTAATTAGCCCGTTCGGCCTCTCTAATCGGAGGTTGAGGCTTCATGTTGATCGCCTTGATTTTGGTCTCCGTCTTGCTCTTCGCGGGACAGAACTCGACACATAATCCGCAGCCTGTGCAATCTTCAGGAGCAACCTGGAGACTGTATTTCATTCCCTTGTGCTCCGCGCTCTTGAAGTCCATCGCCTTGAAGGTCGGCGGTGCACCGGCAAGCTCCTTCGGGTCATAGACCTTCACACGAATGCTGGCGTGAGGACAAATCACGACGCACTTGTTACACTGGATGCAGATTTCCTCCACCCATACCGGAATCTCCAGAG
Source organism: Candidatus Kryptoniota bacterium (assembly GCA_036567965.1). Lineage (NCBI taxonomy): Bacteria > Pseudomonadati > Candidatus Kryptoniota > Candidatus Kryptoniota bacterium. The sequence continues at coordinate 99,225 of DATCTN010000030.1, read as the reverse complement.
CGATGTTTCTCTTCTCCCACTGTGCGGTGGCGGTCGGGAATGTTCCATCGATCGGCATTGCGCTTACCGGGAGTGAGTCGCCCTTTCCGGCGATCATCTGAGACGTCACCTTCTTCACGTAGTCAGGAGCACGTTCGGAAACCACTGGGGGCATCACTATCGTGCTGCTCACTTTGTCGGGGACTTTAACTTCAAAGAGATTTGCGAGTGTTTGGTCGACAGCCTGGAAGTTTTGCTGGACGACCAGATCGCCCTTCTTGCCGTATGTTTTCTTGATCGAATTTTTTATCTGCTCGATTGCTTGCTCACGCGGAAGCACACCTGAGATCGCGAAGAAGCATGTCTGCATGATCGTGTTTATCCTGCTTCCCATGTTTGTCTGACGCGCCACTTTGTACGCGTCGACCACGTGAAACTTCAGTCGCTTCTCAATGATCTGTTTCTGGATATGCCTCGGCAGTTTGTCCCAGACTTCATCGGGACCGTAACTGCTGTTCAGCAGGAAGACTCCGCCCGGAACGGCTTTCTCGAGAACATCATACTTCTCTAGGAAGAACCATTGATGACATCCGACGAAGTTGGCGCTTCCTATGAGGTAAGTGGAATGGATAGGCTTCGGCCCGAATCTCAGGTGAGAAATCGTCATCGTGCCTGATTTCTTCGAATCGTAGACGAAATATCCCTGCGCGTGGAAATCGGTTTCACCGCCGATGATCTTAATGGAATTCTTGTTCGCGCCGACGGTCCCGTCTGCGCCGAGCCCGTAGAAAATCGCGCGTACCACTTCCGGCGGCTCGATGTCGAAAGCCGGATCGTAACCAAGACTCGTATTTGTCACGTCATCGACTATCCCGACTGTGAAGTGATTCTTCGGAACCGGTTTCTTCATTTCATCGAATACCGACTTTACCATTGCCGGCGTAAATTCTTTTGACGACAGACCGTATCTTCCGCCGATCACTCTCGGTGATCCACCATTCATGCCGCTGTTATTCGCGGCAGCTTCGGCAAGAGCGGTCACCACATCGGTGTAGAGCGGTTCGCCGGTAGCACCCGGTTCCTTTGTCCTGTCAAGAACTGCGACATTCTTAACAGTCTTCGGGAAGGAGCGGACGAACCGTTCCACCGAGAACGGTCTGAACAATCTCACTTTAACCAGACCCACCTTTTCACCCTTACTTCGCAAATACTCGACCGTCTCGTGGGCCGTTTCGGCGCCGGAGCCCATGATCACGATGATCCGCTCGGCGTCAGGTGAGCCGACATACTGAAACAGTTCGTATTTTCTTCCGGTCACTTTAGCGAACTTGTCCATGGCTTTTTGAACAAGCCCTGGGCAATCCGTATAAAACTTATTCACAGTCTCGCGCGCCTGGAAGAACACATCCGGATTTTGTGCCGAGCCCCGAAGGACCGGATGGTCGGGCGACAAAGCACGCTGACGATGCGACTTGATCAGCTCTTCATCGATGAGTTGACGCATCTCGGCGTCGGTCAGCTGTTGGATTTTCATCACTTCATGAGAGGTCCTAAACCCGTCGAAGAAATGGAGGAACGGGACGCGCGACTCGAGTGTTGCCATCTGAGCGATCGCAGCGAAATCGTTTACTTCCTGCACTGAGTTTGACGCGAGCATGGCCCACCCTGTCGGTCTTGCAGCCATAACGTCGCTGTGGTCGCCGAATATCGACAGCGCGTGAGCTGCGACAGTCCTTGCAGCGATGTGGAATACGGTTGACGTAAGTTCGCCCGCAATCTTGAACATGTTTGGAATCATGAGCAGGAGACCTTGCGAGGCGGTGAACGTTGTTGTCAACGCGCCAGCCTGAAGAGAACCGTGAACCGCTCCAGACGCACCGCCTTCACTTTGCATCTCCGCCACAAGCGGGATTGTCCCCCAGAGATTAGGACGGCCCTGCGAAGACCACTCGTCAGACCATTCGCCCATCGGTGATGAAGGAGTTATCGGATAGATGGCGATGACTTCATTCAGTTTGTGGGCAACGTAAGCGGCCGCTTCATTGCCGTCTATGGTTACTATCTGTTTTTCTGAATCACTAATTTCGTTTTGCTTCTCTTCTGTTTTCACTTCGGCCATTTTTGTTCCTCTTCACACATTATTTGTCAAATCATAATTTCAACAACACGTCATCTAGTGCAACTGGAATGCCGCAAACAGCACTCATTAGTTATTCAAATTCAAAGACTTGCGCGAAGGGATCGCAATAAATTGAAGGCTCGGTGGTATTCTGCCCCACGTAGAAATGGAATTGGAATTCCACTTATGAATCACAAGAGAAGAACTAGATCCGAAAACTGGAAAAGAAAACGGCAGCCGAAGCTGCCGTTTCAGTTAGCCGGTCAAACTCACTTGGGGATCAGAAGGTGTAGCGTGCTCCAAGTTGATTCAGACCTTCTGGCGAAGAACTCATTGCACTGATACTTTGCTCACTTTCGGTTCGTTGCTCAGTCGGTAAACCGGGTAAATCGCTGCCGAGTTCGAAGCGAGCTGGGTTTCAATGTCTGCGTCGAAATAATTCCATACGGCAAGTCCATCGTCAGATTCAGGTTCCAGCAGATAGAAGATCAATCCCGCTTCTGGCTGGTGCGTGCTCACGATGAACGTACCCGCCGGCAGTTTGATAGTTGTCGCTTTCTCAGTTACAGTCAACTTTGATTCATGGTGTTTCTGGAAAGAGATCGAGGCGTGAGTGAGAGAATCTACTAGATACTGCTGGACCTGGAGGGTTGTATCTTCCGTAGTTCTATAGACAATGATTCCGTGATGCTGAAGCAGTTTAATTATGTCCTCGCGATCTGATGGAATCACATAAGCAGCGGGAGGAGCAAGCGATTTCGTCGGCGCGAACTTTTCATACTCAATCATTTTCAGCGGCCGGACGCCCTGAACGGCTTCGATTCTGTATTTCCCTGTTCGCTCGTCCAGGACTCGTCTCACGCTCCCTTCCAGGATCGTCACCGGTCCATCTGACGGTTCGAATTTGAACTCGGTTCCGAATCCTCTCTCGTGCCCTCTTGTAGTTCCAGTCCGTATCGCGTACTCATCAGCTCGCGTAGTGAGGGACAAAATTTTACTCGGATTCTTCGACACGTAATCCAGGATCTCGATGACGAATTCCTTCGTTACGTCGATTCGCGTTTTGAAATCAAGATGAGAATACGCTTCGCTTAAAACACAGAGCCTGTTTCTTAATCCGAGATAGTTCGTACCGAATCTTGGACGCTCGTCGAACGTTGCCCATGCCCTCGCTGAATGCTCGCTGTCCGGATCGAAGTAGCCGTAAGGATCGTGAGGCGGAACGAAGTCACCGTAGTAATAGGTTCTATAATTATACTTCCTCAAAAGAACTTTCGACACAGACGGAAACAGTTTTTCCTTTTCGAACGCCATAATCTCTTTGTCGGTGTTGGGATTAAGAGGCCCGGAGTAGGTGAGCGCGTATCCATGATAAGAGCCGTCAGTCGTATGGAGATCAATGAACACGTCCGGATCCCATTTGTCAAATACATTGGCGACGAGCCCCTGCGCCTCCGGCGATTCCAGTTTTATGTAGTCCCGGTTCAGATCGAGACCCTGCGAGTTGGCGCGAGCCCCGACGCCTCCGTACGGACCGTTTTGATCGGTCCGGTTGTAAATGCTGATCTTATCGTTGCCGTCCGCATTGTAAATGGGGGCGACGAGTAGAACCATATGTTTAAGCAACGCAGCAAGTCTGCCGTCGACAATTTCTCTCATTATGATCTGCGCGGCCTCTTTCCCCTCAACTTCCCCGGCATGAATGTTCGCCATGACGAAGACGACCGGTTTGCCGAGCCTCTTCGCCCCGACGGGAGTGAATATTTCCGGGTCTGAAAAGATTGCCAGAGGTAGTTTCTTCCCCTCGGCCGTCGTCCCAAAATACTCAAGGGCAAACCGTCCACCGGCATTTTGGAGCGAGGAGATGAATGTCATCACGTCCTGGTAGCGCGAAGTTTCGGTGAAGTTTGTCTCTTCCGCCCGAGTAAGCGGATATTGGCAGACTTTCTCTCTTGTCGCGCTGAACGACTCGAGGAACATTAGCAGAACGAAAAAAGTAGTAAAAACTGAAAGGCGGCCCGGCGGTATGATTATTGGATATAACCTCATCAATGCTCCCGTAATTTACAGGTTAAAAATCTGCAACGTGAATCAAAAACCGGAACGCGAGCATTCGCCGCGTCCCGGTTTGGAAAAGAGAATATGGATGAAGCTCGTATTAATTGCCCGGCGATGAAGAATTGGTAGACCACACATTATTGTTCCGGTCGATGTCCGGGAGCTCATGCTTCGGATCCAAAACCACGCTCTGAACCTGTCTCGAATCGTAAATGGGATAAGTATACTTGTTACCCTGAAACCAGATTTCCACTGGAAGTTTGATGTCTTCAGTTTGATTATCCGAAAAAGTTATCTGGAGTTCAGATGGCATTGCAAGTCCGCGGTTATTCGAAATGAAAACGCGTGTCCGGGCTGAATCGGCGACTACAGAGTCGATTCCCTGGTCAAGGACGTCAGTCGAGTAGAACCATTCTCTCCAGAACCAGCTGAGGTCCTCACCGGAGTAGTCCTCAATCGTGCGGAAGAAGTCAGCCGGCTGAGGATGTTTGAAGGCCCATCGCTGGATATATTCCTTGAAACCGCCGTCAAATTTTTCCGGTCCGAGTATGAATTCCCTCAGAAGCCTGAGTCCGAATCCCGTTTTCGCGTACTCGAGAAAACCTAATCCCATCGGCTTGATAAGATCGGCCCGCACTTCGATCGGCTGACCGTCCTGCTGTCTCAACATCCAGTGAGCTATTGTATCTGCTTGAACGCGCCGGATATTGAACGACTTTGAGCCGTAGTAATCGAAGTTCGAATAATAATTTATGAATGTATTAACTCCCTCGTCCATCCACGCATGCCTCCTCTCGTCGCTGCCTACGGTCATAGGAAACCAGCCATGTCCGAATTCATGATCTGTCACCGAATAGAGTCCCTGTCCCCGCGATCGGACCGAACAGAACACTATCATAGGGTATTCCATCCCGCCGACCACTCCGGCGACGTTTGTCGCAACCGGGTAAGGGAAGTGAAAATAATTCGTGGAATAGTACATGAATGTATGTCTCATGAACTGGACATCCTGCTCCCAGCCGGGGCCACGTGTCGTATCGGTCGCGATCCCTTCACGCGGGTAAACAGCCATCAGGAGGATATTGTCCCAGTGCGATGCATCCCATATGAAGGCTCTAGATGCCGCCCATGAAAAGTCCCGAACATTCTTCGCTTCGAATTTCCATGTCAGATTCTCTTTGCCCTTCGGTCGCGTGAGAGGTTGTCCTATTTCAGCTTCCGATATCACATGAACTGTCTCGTCCGACTTCCTGGCCTGTGCGAGCCTGTCGCGTTCTGTTTTAGTCAAAACCTGATCAGGATTCTGTAGAACCCCGGTACCGACGACGACAAAATCACGTGGCGCGGTAATATCAACTTTGAAGTCGCCATACTCGAGGTAGAATTCCCCTTCGCCGAGATACGGAAGCGGATTCCACCCGTGAACATCGTCGTACACGTACATCCGCGGGTACCATTGAGCGACTTCGAAGATCGTGCCATCTTTCGAATAGAACCTCCCGGTGCGGTCAGACCCGTAAGGTGGTACAACAAACGACCAGGCGATCTGTATCTGAAGTTTGCCGCCGTGAGCCGGGAGGGCGCTCTCAAGATCTATTCTCATTCTGGTGTCGTCCACGATGTAGTGCACCTGTTCCTTTCTTCCGTTCCGTACCACGACAACGCTACTCAATTCATCTCCGCCGTTCGAGAAGGCTCCTCTCCATCTTACTCGAGGCGAATCAAACTCGAGGCTTCCCCTGCTTCCTTCTTTGAAAAGATTCTGATCGACTTGCAGCCAAAGAGTCGTCAGTGGCTCCGGGGAATTATTAGTGTAAGTGATAACCTCGCTCGCGGTCACTCTTCCGGCCGAGCTGTCCAACGATGCTTTGATGTCATAATCAGCGCGCTGCTGCCAGTATTCGGGTCCGGGCCTGCCGTCAGCTGTCCGGTATGCATTTGGAGTAGGAAGTTCCAGTGGTGAAAACAAGTGGTGCACTGACTGCGCCATAACCGGCGGGATTGTGAGAAGCAACGAAAGGAAAATATATGACGACCTCATGAATGGACCTCCTTTGGTTAATCTCTTCATCTTTGTAGGACGAAATGGAACAAGACTATTCTGAACTGATCAGAAATTATTGGATGAATTTAATACCACTGGACCGCAAGACAAAACTCCAGGAAACAGACTCGTTCATAGACGGATTCCTGGATAATTGGTTTCGGTGAAGTCAGGACTTACCGATCGACAGGAGCGGTAGTCCGGATTAGATGAGGGAATTCGAAAGAAATGCGGAATAATCAGCCGAAGCGACCGGTGATGTAATCTTCGGTCTGTTTCTTCTTCGGTTTGGTAAACATGTCTTTGGTGGCACTGAATTCGACCATTTCCCCGATATAAAAGAACGCGGTGTAGTCGCTCACACGAGCCGCCTGTTGCATGTTGTGCGTAACGATCACAATTGTGTAGGTGTCTTTGAGCTGGAATATCAGCTCCTCGATTTTCGCGGTAGAGAGGGGATCCAGGGCACTCGCAGGCTCATCCATCAGTATGACTTCAGGATTGACAGCAAGTGTTCGCGCGATGCAAAGCCTTTGCTGCTGCCCTCCCGAAAGGCTCGCACCCGATTTTTGAAGAGAGTCCTTCACTTCGTCCCATAGCGCGGCTTGCACAAGAGTCTTCTCAACTAATTCGTCGTACTGCCTCCTCGATTGCCGTCCGGTTAATTTCAAGCCGGCGATAACATTATCGTAAACGGACATCGAAGGGAACGGGTTTGGTTTCTGAAAAACCATCCCGATTTTTCTGCGGACGAGAACAGGATCGATATTAGAACCGTAAATATCCGTACCGTCGACCATCACGCTCCCGGTGATCGTCGCATCGCGGGCGAGCTCATGCATCCGGTTCAATGTCCGGAGAAACGTTGTCTTGCCACAGCCGGAAGGTCCAATTAATGCAGTCACCTCATATTTTGGAATGGCCACACTGATCCCTTTGAGCACCTCCAGACTGCCGAAGTAAGCCTTCAGATCCTGCGTCACTATTCCCGGATTGAAATTGTGAACTGCCGCGTCGGCCATTAGACGTGCTCGAACTTCTGACTTGAAAACGCACGCACGGCAAAATTCACAACCAGTATTCCGACGACGAGCACCAATGCTCCAGCCCATGCCTGTCTGTGCCAGTCGTTGTACGGTGAGATCGCATAATTAAAGATCTGGACCGGGAGAGTAGATATCGGCTGGACCAGACTGTAGCTGAAGAAAGCATTATTGAACGCAGTGAATAAGAGCGGAGCGGTTTCTCCGAGTATCCTTGCTCCTGCGAGTAAAATCCCCGTGACAATGCCCGCCTTCGCACTCCGCAAGACCACCGAAATGACCGTTCGCCAGTACGGAACTCCAAGAGCAAGCGACGCCTCACGAATGCTGAGAGGAACTGTTTGCAAGATCTCATCGGTCGTCCTGAGGATGGTTGGTATCATCATCACTCCAAGCGCGAACCCCCCGGCGAGAGCGGAAAAACTTTTCATGGGTAGAACGACGACCGTGTAGGCAAAAACGCCCATTACAATAGACGGCACACCGTTCAGCACATCCGCGACAAATCTTGCGACCGTTGAGAGCCTGCTGTTTGGGAATTCTCCGAGGTAGACGCCGCCAAAAAGTCCAATCGGAATTCCTATGAGAGAAGCAAGTCCTACGACATACAATGATCCGATGATCGCATTACCCATTCCTCCCCCGCTTTCACCAACAGGCGCAGGACGATGAATGAAGAAATTCAGATTGACTGACGAAGCACCCTTCATCAACAAGTAGCCAACGATAAGCAAGAGGGGGAGGAGCACTATTAGTATGCTGGAAGAAAAGACGAGCGTGAAAAACCAATTAACACCCTTCCTTCTCCAATAGGAGAAGCCGGTACCTTCAAGAACGGTTTTGTTTACTTTGCCCGCGTCGTCCGCCAAATCAACCACCTCGCTACTGCGTTTACCAAAAGTGTAATGAGAAGAAGAATGAATGCTACTGCGATCAACGCGGAAAGATAAGTATCCGTTGTAGCTTCTGTAAATTCGTTTGCGATCACAGCGGACATTGAATAACCCGGATCGAAGAGCGATTTACTGATCTGCGGGGTATTGCCAATCACCATTGTAACTGCCATCGTCTCTCCCAACGCGCGGGCAAGTGCAAGCACTACTGAACCTGAGATACCGCTCCTTGCGAACGGAAGACAGACTTTCTTCACGACCTCCCAACGTGTAGCACCCAGCGCATACATACCTTCCTTTAGCGGTACGGGCACCGTCCCCAGGACTTCAGTCGAAACGGATATGATGAAGGGGACGATCATTATGGCGAGAATTATCGAAGCGGTCAAGAAGCCGATCCCGAGCGGGTACCCTTTAAAGAAAGGAAGAAAACCAAACTTGTTCATAAGAAACGGTTCTACCGTGCTCGCCATCAGTGGTGAAAGGACGAACATTCCCCAAAGCCCATAAATTACACTTGGGATACCGGCGAGAAGCTCAATCAGTGGTTGAAGAGAGCTTCTCAACCACTTTGGTGAAAGTTCAGCGAGAAAAACAGCAGTGCCGATTCCCAACGGTGTCGCGATCAGAAGGGACAGCACCGACGTAACTGCGGTTCCATATATGAACGGGAGTGCACCAAACTCTCCCGTCACGGGATTCCACGTGGTCCCCTTGACAAAATTCCAGAACCCGATTGAGGCGAACGCGGCCCGTGAGGAAGTGTAGAGCTGAATCCCGAGCCATAGGACGAGTACAACAACTGTTAGCGCAAAGAAGCCCACGACTCCCTTGAAGACCATGTCCGGATGGACCAAAGTCTTCCGCTCGATCTTTACGGCATTCGAAGGCACAAATACGTCGTCTATTTCCACCGCCACACGAAAAAACTAAAAATTTGCATTGAACAATAGGTTAATCTAATGTTAAGAAACCGTTAAGAGAACCTGACCGACTGAGATTCAGAGCATCCGAATCAGCGTCGAAGCAGCAGATGTCCGTCCGATGCTGCACATGATCCTGGAATGTCACGACTTCTGATGTCTTCTTGCGTGACTCCACGGATATGGCATTTCACTTTCCACTACGGCGCTGAACTCCTGGCAGCAATAGTCGGTGACTTCCCAATCTGTGCTTCCGAACTCGACGTTGAGTATGAGTGTCGCGTAAGAGCTTGCATTATGGTTCGGACAATGAAGCGGCGTAAACGCACGATCCATTACATTCTTCAGTCGTTCCAAAAGGTAAGACTGAGGACCCGTTGTCGGGTCAATAACACTACCACCATCCTTGAAAAGCAGTTTAACCATTTCCCCTCCCTTAGAATTCAATTGCTTATTTTGGTCCGAGCGTCTCATTAAACTATATGCGGGTACAACTCACATTGGGTCCCCGGCAAGAAGCAAACAAAATTGTCATAAAGAAATTGGAAAATTCGAAGTAGACTTAACGGGGCGACAGCGATTTGCATTCTTCAAATCTGAGCGCACCTGGCAGCTACCGAGGGAAGAAGTCTTTAAATGAATGTAAAATTTCAATATTAAAGAATCGTTTTATCAACATTAATTCGAGGATTTACAAATCCTCCCCGAGATATTCCTCGAATGGACATGAATTGCATACAATGGAATCATATTGTCATCCGTTCAGACTTTTCGACCGTTCAACAATTTGGGTATTAGGAAATCAGCGAGAAATTTCTCAGTCCCGAAGAGGAAATTCCCTCGGTACAACTTTCGGTATCGTTCCCATCTTCGAACGGGACAGCATGAGAGCCTGCTGGCTGTCGGGCGCCTGTTCGCCACCCGGCGTTGTCAGACGCGTGTACGCTCCATCAGTCCTCAGCTCCCTTCCTCTTGTCCTGTCGTTCAGCGCCGGCTCCAGGACTTCCTTCATGATCACTTCCATTTCCGCCGGATCTTCAATCGGAAACATTAGTTCCACGCGCCTGTAAAGGTTGCGTCCCATCAGGTCCGCACTGCTAAGATAGATCTGCGGCGTCCCGGCGTTTTCAAAATAGAAAACACGGCTGTGTTCCAGGTATCTTCCAACAATGCTAACCACACGCACATTCTCACTGAGATTTTTTACGCCGGGTCTGAGCGAGCAGATCCCTCGTACTATCAGTTCGATCCTTACTCCGACTTTAGAAGCCTCATAAAGTTTCGAAATCATTTGCACATCCGTGAGGGCATTCATTTTCAAGATCATTCTTCCCGGTTTTCCGGCCAGAACATTTTTGATCTCACGATCTATGAGTTCATTTAGTTTTTCCCTGAGCGTAACAGGCGCAACTGCGAGTTTCCGATAAGTCTCTCTCTTTGAATAGCCGGTTAGAAAATTGAATACCTGAGTCACATCATCGGCAATTTCCTCTCGACAGGTGAAATAGCTGAGGTCCGTGTATATCTTTGCGGTCACGGCGTTATAGTTTCCGGTGCTGAGATGGACATATCGTCTCAATCCATCCTGTTCTTTTCTTACGACTAATGCCATCTTCGCGTGAGTTTTCAATCCAACCAGGCCATAGACCACGTGGATGCCTGCTCGCTCGAGTTGTTTTGCCCAGCCTATGTTATTCTCCTCATCGAACCGCGCCTTCAATTCCACCAGTACGGCTACTTGCTTTCCATTCTCGGCAGCCCTTATGAGGAGAGGCACGAGAGGAGATTCACGGCCGATGCGATAAAGTGTTTGCTTTATGGCAAGCACGTTGGGATCATTGACTGCGGACTCGATTAACTGTACCACGGGGTTAAACGAATCGTAAGGGTGATGAAGAAGAACATCCTTATGCCTGATGATGCTAAACAAGTCTTCGCCGTCTTCCTCCGACCCGAGTGGAGACGGATGGTATGGCTGGTCTTTGAGCTCAGGTCTGGGGAGCGAGAGGAGCTCTGTAAGGTGGATAAGGCCGAGCGGCGGCGGCATGTCATACACGCCGTCCGGAGTCACTTCGAGGTTCTCGATCAGAATGTTCCTTATCCGAGCCGGCATCGTGTCTTGTACCGCGACCTGCACCACTGAGCCGAAGCGACGCTGGCGGACCGATTCCTCTATTGAGCTGATCAAATCCTCAGCCTCGTCCTCCTGAATTTCTATGTCGGCATTTCTCGTGATTCGGAAAACATAGGATTCCTTCACACTCATGCCCGGGAAAAGGAGATTTAGATTTTCTGCTATCAAGTCCTCCAGCCAGACGAAACGAAGAATTGGTGAGTCTCCATTCGGAATCTTTACGAGGCGGGCAATCACGCCCGGCACTTTCACGCGCGCGAATTTCTCTTCGCCCTGCGGTGTCGTAACCACAGCCGCAATATTGAGACTCAGATTTGAAATGTACGGGAACGGATGTCCTGGATCGAATGCGAGCGGTGTCAATACCGGAAATATTTCCCGGGCGAAGAGTTCGGAAAGTTTGGCCCTGTCATCCGAGTTGACCTGGTCCATCTTGAGAAGATGAATCCCGGACTCCGCGAGCGCCGGATGGAGGTCCTGCCAGAAGCAGTCGCACATCTCTTTTGCCATCGTGTTGACGCGCTCATGGATGGCATGGAGCTGCTGTTCGGGTGTCATGCCGTCAGGCGAGAGCTCTCCGAACTGGGCGCGGACCTGCTCCTGTATTCCTGCGACGCGAATCATGAAGAATTCGTCAAGGTTTGAATTGACGATGGAAAGAAATTTCACGCGTTCAAGAAGCGGATGCCTTTTGTCGCGGGCCTCCTCCAGAACTCGCTGATTGAATTCCAGCCAGCTCAACTCGCGATTGATATAGAGCGACGGATCCAGCACGGGCCTGACTTGTGACGACCCGAAGTCTATAGGCCTTTCATATTTATGCTCGCCGGCTCTTTTGGAGCGCTGCCCAGTCTGATGGCCTTTAGAGATTCGCGAATTCTTCGGCGCTATGGGTTCTTCATCGAGATCATTCCGGCTAAATTCCTCGGCGTTTCTCAATGGTGGTAGATGCATCACCTTTCGATCCTCCTCCAATTCTCAACAAAATAGTTCGCCCCGCGATTCAATGACAAGTTAAGGAATTGTTAACCTCTAACAACCCCTGCATCCGATCCATTTTCTACGCAAATTTAGCGCCTGATTCACCCGCACAGTGCCGTTTCCGGCGAAATTTGCACACGTGCATGTTTGTGTCATCGCAAGACTGCGACCGGGTGGATTTTCTTTTTACGATGATTTGTCGTTACAATCGGCGAGAAAGAATCGGGACAGTTATTCCACAACACCGACCTTCACGCCGAAAACTTCTTCGAAGAGGTCTCCCTTCCGCATCAGCGCCCACTTCTCAAGAAGAAGATCACCTTCACCCTCAAGCCGTACTGTGAAATTCGGTTTCTTATATTCAGTTGTAAACGAACTGACCTTCGACGCGTGCTCGTTGTCCATCGCGTCTGCCATCCGGAGTATTGCAGCGAGCTTTGAAACTACCACGCGATCCTTAGATGAGAGGAGTCGATAAGCTTCGTGCTGCATCTTCGGAAACGACTTACGATGGTAACGCGCCACGTTCGCGACGATTTCCATCTGAGCGCGCGAGAGTCCTATCACCGGAGTAGCCGTGAGAAGGTAATAGGTGTGTTTGTGATGGGCCGTCATACTGATGTAGGTTCCGACATCATGCAGGATCGATGCGATCTCCAGCAACGATCTGTGTTCAAGATTCAAGTTGTGCAGTGTCTTTGTCTGGTCAAAAAGTTCGACAGCGTACCTCGCCACGATCAAGCCGTGTTGTTCATCGAATGAATATTTTCTCCCGACTTCGATCGCTGATGTAACAGTCTGATCCCGGTTGGTATGCTTGTGGGTCCCGAAGATCTCAAGTCCCATATCGATCATTAATCCGTCCTTCAATCCAACTTTCGGAATGAGGATCTCATTGACCTTTGCGACCTTCACAATCTCCTGAAGAATGATAGCGGCGGGTACAATCACGTCCGCCCTATCCGGTCTCAACCTCAGCTCACGAACACGATCTTCAAACGTTGTCGAGGAAAGCTTCTTTACTATGACGTCGAGCTCCGAGACATCTATCGACGAGTCCCTTTCCTTCATCAGCATATCTTTACGGAGCCCGATCAGAGCGTCGATGTTCCCTCCTGTTCCCGCGCAGATATCGATCTTCCTGTCGCCGAGCTCTCTCCTGAGCCGGCGCTGGGCCGAATCGACATACTCACGCACAAGAACGTTGAATTTCTTCTCGCCTTGCTTTTGCTCCTCAAGCATCTGCAGGAGCCTGACCGCGCCGAGCCGAAAACTTTCTGTGGAGACAATGCTGCCATCGACAACCAGCGTCACCTCAGTGCTTCCTCCGCCAATATCGATAAGGAGGGCCGTCTTGTTCTTTAGATTGACCTTTTCGGAGACAGCAAGCTGGATCAGTCTCGCCTCTTCTTCAGGTCCGATCACCTCAATTTCGATGGACGCTGCTTGCGAGATTCTGTCTATGAATGTGTCACGGTTCATCGCCTCCCGCAGAGCGCTCGTTGCGACCGCCCTCGTCCATGTCACGCCGTTCCTATCGATTGCGGATTTGAATCCCCGGAAAGCGTCGCACGCCTCTTCCATCGTCTGGTCCGAGATAACCCGTCGGGTGAACACATCGCGACCCAGGCGGATTGGCTCCCGCATGCTTTCAACCGCGCTTATCTTTCCGTCGTTCCCCGTGCGACCAATCGAAAGTCGAATCGCGTTTGACCCAACGTCTATTGCGGCGAGTACAGCCATCCGGATTTCTCTCTCAAATAATTCATCAGAAAATTACGGGCAAGGTGGCATAATGTCAATCTAATTTGATCACGGCCCACTGACCAGAATGAGCGTCTGTATCGACTCCGTTCGGTCCACTTGCTATCCTCAACGCTTTTGTATGTCCGCCAAACGATCGCGTGCGATCCTGACCGCCTCAGTCGATCGGTTTGCTCTCACTATCCAGTCATAGTGCTTCTGTGCTTCTGAATAGTCTCCTGTGTACTGACAACTCTCTGCGAGCCGCATCTGAATAATTCCAAGATAAAGCGAGTCTACGCGGTCCAGCTTCATGGACGCCACGGCGCTCAACGCGCTGAGGCACTCGGTCACATTCCGTGAATATTCTTTACCATCCATAAGGATGCATGAAAGCCTTGTATAATAATAAAGTCGGGAGTCGGGAAATTGCATAATCAATTTCTGGTACACTGCCGTTGAGGAATCATAAGACTTGTCTCGTGCGTAAAGCTCGCCGAGAATTTCCTGGGCTGCATATCTTGTGAACTCGCCTTTTCCTCCAGCGAGCCAAAGATAATCGTATGCCTTATCCTCCGACCCGCTTTTTCCAAGGATGAACAGGAGCGGTTTTAAAAACCACGGAAGCGCGCTTGTGTAGAAATTGAAAAGCGCGAGGCTGAAGTAGGCGTCGTAGTATTCAGGATGCGCGGTCAAGAGCTTCTTGTGAAAGCTCAGTCCTTTATTGCCGTCCGATGCGGCCTTGAACTTGTCTCCTTCGGCGGCGTCATATTTTGCCCTGTAGCCGAGCGCGAAACCGGTGTAGAAAAGTGCCTCCGGATCATCAGGTTCTCCGGAAAGCCTCGATTCCCCGGCCGAAATAACAAGTTGGATGGAACTCAGAAAGCTCGCCTCCACATCTGCCGAAGGGATACCGGCGCTGTCGAGTAGTATATGTTCCTGCCAAAATACCACGCCCCGGAAAAAATTCCATTTCATTGAGTCGCCTTCCGGACGAATTTCTTCGTCGATCTGATTCAGTGCGCTTTCAAATCGGGAATCATAAGCAAGCCACACTATCCTGCCTTCCACACTAGGAGGCGCGATGCTTTCGCCTTTAGGTTGCGCGCCACACTCGGCGTCAAGACACAGAAGAGAGACGCACGACATTACAACCATCATGATCTTCCGCATCTATTAATCTAGCCATTGTGGAACTAATAGGAGGTTAGTCAAAGATTACTTTGCTGTTAAGTTTATTTGAAACCGATCACGAAGGAACTTCAAAAGGGGGAGGACACAATTGAAGTTGTTATGGTGAAGTCGAAGAAGGGAGTTGCCATTCGTAACGGTCAGGGCAGGCCCCAGAGCTTTCGTAACGTCCATTCGACCGTGAGAAGCGCCAGGGCTAATCCAAGTGCAGGGAGAAGTGATAGGATTTCGAATTTCTTGGTGTCGGTCAAGTCAACGGGTTCCTTCCATTCAGGGTTTAAGTTCAACCCGTGGCGTATGAACTCCTCAGGAGTCATGAAACGTCCGCCGCTCACAGACGCGACCTGTCTGAGCAATGTGGCATTCATCGGAGTTTGAACGAATTCCGTCCTGAGCGGTTCGACGACAACTGTACCACTATCGGCGCCATAAAATGTGGCAGGTGGGGCGAGTGCCGACACCCTCCCGACAAACACATATTTCCCTTCGCCCGGCGCCGGGATTTCACCTGAGTATCCCCCCTCCCCCGTCGCGGCCAACTGGATATCCGAGAATGTCCTATGGGTGCCCTCGCTTTCAATGCGCACATCTACTGCGGCATCACTCACCGGAGAACCGGCCTGGTCTACAAGGAGAGCATTAAACTGAATTTTCTCGGAAGGATCGTAATTTTTTTTGTCTGTATGAAGCGTAAGGAGTTTTTGTTTCCCGCCGTTGATCAGAGTTCTCAGTATAGTTTCAATAAATTCATTCAAGAAATCGGGTTGCAATCCACTCAGAGCGCTCATCATTTTCAATCGCCACAGACCGTACGCGAGGAATGCCGCGCTCCTGTTCCTTAAGTTGAAATATAAAATCGGCGAATTGAGTTTCGTCCCGTTCATCACCGGAAGGACGAGGGCTGTGGTGCCGGACACGGGTAAGCCATCGACTCGTTGATAGTAGAGGGGCGGGAGAAGAGCGTAGTTCGAAACAAAAAGCGAGTTAAGAGGCTGCAGCTCCAGTGGCGCCGACGCTTCAGCCGATGCGTATAGACCGATTTGAAACTCGCCTCCCTGAAAACCGGCGACTGTCAAAGGAAGGCGCGGCAGCTTGCTCACCGTGGTGGGCGAAAACTGATTTCCCGCGAGATAAAAATATGGAATCCCGGTTGAGCTTATCAAATTCGAAATCTGAATCAGCGTTTGCGAAGACTGGACATTCGGGAAATCACATAACATAATTGCGTCGTACTTGCTGGAAAGGATTTCGCCTGCGTTCTTCTCGTAGAACTCTCCCCCGTTTTTCTGGATGAGCACCTGTGATTCGAAGTCGGCGTTGTCTTCGACAGTTCTCTTCAGAAATGCGAGATCAGCTGACGGCTCACCGGCGACCACGAGGACATTGTACCTTCCCTTGCGCACATCAACCGTCACTGAGGATGAGTTGTTCTCCTTATTGAATTCGTCTTTGAAGAATGGCGCGCTAAGAGCCAGAACATGCGTTCCGACATAGACCGGGGTGTAGTCGAAAGGGACTTCGATGTCGCCGCTGACGGGCAGCACGATCGATTTCGAACTAATCTCCCTGCCGTCTTCAGTCAGCCGGACTGTTGCCTTCTGTCCGCCGAACCCGTACGAGCTGACGATTGCCCGCACAGTGGTCTCCCTACCCGCGTAGATGTTGGGCGCCGCAATCACTTGCCGAACAAAGACGTCTTTCGGTTGGGAAGAATCACCGATTCCCACGGTAAAAATCGGAAAGTCGGCGTCACGCGCCGCATCGACAGGACTTTCACCCGCATTGTAGTTACCGTCGCTGAGAAGGAGTGCGAACCCGGCGGGATTATTCCCCGGCACTCTCGCAGCCTCATCGATAGCGCTTCCAATGTTCGTCGCGGGCTCGTCAAACCTCAGCGAGTCGATCGAAGGATCCCGCTTTATATCTCCGCCGAAAGCAACGGAACGGACATTGAAATTCCTGCGGACGCTATCTAAGGACTTGCTACGCAGCAAGTTCTCCACAACTTGAGATCGCAATGTTGGACCGTCCTTTAGCGACATGCTCCTTGAATTATCTATCAAGATTACCGCCTCTCTTTTTCGCTCGTAATCGCGAGCCATACTCGTAACCACGTTGACGGCCTCGAGGCATACGAGGAAAAAAGTAAGGCTTCTCAAGCCGGTCAAAAGGAATTGTCGAGTTCGGGAAAGGGCTTCCAACTTCGCGTACATCACGTATGCTAGTCCCGCTGAAAGCAATGCCAGCCCGACCAGCACTAAGGTCGGTATATCGAAGAGAACACGAAGATTCACTTTAGAAACAGCGCTTTCAATACGCTAACTTGGCCGCCGATATTAACCCTGATGAAATATGTACCGCTGCTCACGCGTACCCCCTTGTCATTGATGCCGTTCCATGTGAAATCACTCAACCCGAACGCGACGGATCCTTTGAAAATCGTCTTGATTCTCCTGCCAAGAATGTCGAACACAACAATCTCGGCATTTGAGTTAGAGGCTACGTCTACACTTACGTGCATTACCGATGAAAATGGATTCGGGTAATTGGTAAACAAAAAGTAGTTGTCAGATGACGGAATTGGATTCAACTCCCAAGCGGCAATCTGAAATGGCGAGCTCAAGCCACGATAAGGTATGTTAAGATGCGTTCCATCCGAATCAACAAGATCGAAGTAGAAATGAAGATCCTTCGTAAGTGAAGTCCAAACGGGGACTTTGAGCTCGAATTGGTTTGCCGTATCGGTACGAAACACCTGCTCAGCCGAATATGCGGCTCCATCGGATGAATAGTACGCGTTGCTCATCGCCAGATTGATTCCTTTGGAAGCATAAGCCCTCACTGCGAGATTCAAGGTGGTTCCGGTTACCCAGTAGGTAAAATCATTGGATCCGACAAATCCAAGAGTGCGAACCGCCGACCATGCATTTACAATTCCCCAGCCGTAAAAGTCATTTGGAAAAAGAGAACTCGATGTGTCAGTGTTTTTGTCCGCAGTTGTCTTCAGCAGATCAATAACCTGAGAAGGAGTATAGTTGGGTCTCACTGAGAGAATCAGTGCAGCAATACCGGCGGTGAGTGGCGTAGCAAAAGAAGTCCCGCTTTCATACGCGTATGTGTCGGGTCCCGGTACGACCGCGACGTAATCTCCCGAGCCGTCGGCAACAAGGTCCGGTTTGATTCTTCCGTCACTCGTCGGACCTGTTGAACTGAAAGAAGCAAGCTGACCTGTGAAGTCGACGGCACCGACAGTAATGATACTATCCGCGTCACCGGGCACGAGCAGCGTTCCTGTTTCACCATCTCCATTTCCTTCATTCCCCGCCGCCTGTACGACTACCACACCCAGCTCCGCGGCCCTTGTCGCAGCTTCACTAGCGATGGATCTCCTGCCGTTGAAATCACCTCTGGACCAGAAGTAAGATTGCGATGAGTCTATCGCACCGGACGAATCGACAAAAGTATCGTAGCCTACTGACGAAGAGACAACATCGACGCCCCGCGCCTCCATCCATTCAATTCCCTCTACCCAGTTGTCCTCCTCCCACTTAAAGTCTGATACAGGAACGTATTCAGTCTTGGCAAGCATGAACTCTGAGCCGTAAGCGACACCGATATCATTTCCGGGTGAATATGCGCCGAGCATCGACAGAGTTGATGTGCCATGATTATCCTGGTCGGGAGAATCGCCCGCCTGGTTCGCCGTTATCGAATCATTTTGGATGAAGTCATGTTCGCCGATAATCTTGATATGCTCTAACGCGTCATGGCCTTCGTACCGAAATCCTGCGTCGAGCATTCCTACAAGCACCCCTTTTCCGTTAATACCAAGTGCGTGAACTTGTGGTACCCCGCTGAGTTCGAGCTGCGTCTGCGAAGGTCCGTAAAAAGTCGAGTCCCCCGGATCCTGCGCAGGTGGAAGTGACCCTATTGAGGGGCTTAGCGGAGAGAAAGGTCGAATATTTTTCGGCTGAATCGGAGATGAATATTCTTGGATCCGCCTGTATGCATTGACAAAAGGAAGCGTTCTTAACTTATAAAGCGATGATGAATCGCTCACGACGACAGCAGCGTTGAACCATCTGCTTTCCCCAATTACCTTGAAGCCTTCGGACTTCAAGCCGTCCACGTAATTTTCCGAAACGGGGAAATCAGACGACGAAACAACTTTGTCTTCTGACAAAACTTTAAGACGGCGGATGATTGCACGCTGAGACAGAATTCCTTTTGAGACGAGGAATTGATCGGCGGTTTTAGTCTTCAGCAAATGAGCGGAAATTCCGACGCCAGGTTTGTCGGAGAAGAACACCCAATATTTGTTCTGAGCTGAAAGCGACGACGTGTAGAGCAGGATGAGAACAGCGAACGCGGCCTTCACTTATCAAATCTCTAAGAGCCGTTTCACAATTTCGGTGGTAGGGACGTTCTCCGCTTCTGCGTTGAAGTTTGTGATAATCCTGTGTCTAAGCACGGGCAGTGCAGCCTTCTTTATATCGTCGATGTCCGGACTGAAGCGTCCGTCGAGGGCGGCATTCGCCTTCGCACCAAGTATGAGATACTGCGATGCACGCGGACCCGCGCCGTAACTCACAAATTGCTTGACGAAATCGGGCGAGGTTGCATTCTGCGGCCTCGTTCGGTTCGCGAGCTGAACTGAATACTTCACCACAGACTCCGCAACGGGGACCCGGCGCACCAGCTCCTGGAAATAAAGGATGTCGGAAGCGCCAATAACTTTCCTGACCACAGGCGCGTATTCACCCGTGGTTGATTGGACAATCTTCACTTCCTCGTCGAACGACGGGTAGTCCAACCATAAGTTGAACATGAACCTGTCGAGCTGTGCTTCCGGCAGCGGGTAGGTTCCCTCCTGTTCGATCGGATTCTGAGTGGCAAGGACAAAAAAAGGCTGCTCGAGTTGGAAAGTCTGGCCGGCCGCGGTGATTCGATATTCCTGCATCGCCTCGAGGAGTGCGCTCTGTGTTTTCGGCGGAGTCCTGTTGATTTCATCGGCAAGTATGATATTGCCAAACAGCGGGCCTTTCACAAACCGGAACGCCCGCTCGCCGGTGGTGACGTTTTCCTCTATGATTTCTGTACCGGTGATGTCGCTCGGCATCAGGTCAGGCGTAAACTGAATCCGGCTGAACTTTAGCTGCAGCACGTCGGCAAGAGTCCTCACCAACAGAGTTTTCGCGAGACCGGGAACTCCTATCAGGAGACAATGACCGCGCGAGAGCATAGTAGCGACCAATTGCCGTATGATTTCATCCTGCCCCACGATTACCTTGGCGACTTCGATCTTCAATTCAGTGAATGACTTGCTGAGACGCGCGATCCCGTCCACGTCTGAGGATTGTTTTTCTTTCATGGCCGCTTGATTCAATTCGAAACCTCGATTATTTGTCGTTCAACTTATTGCCGTCACGATCAAATATTTGAATTTGGCCGAACTTTTTCAATTTATTCTTTATTTCAGCCGAATTTCCGCTGAGAACTATCGCACAATTCTCAGGATGGATGTATTCCGCCGCAGCTGCCCTGATACCGGCGGCAGTGACCCTCCGGATATTACTACGGTAATCCCTGTAATAATTCTTCGGGAGATGAAACAGTTCTATCACGATTATTCTGCTCGCAACTTGCTGAGGAGTCTCGAGCTGTATAGGAAAAAGTCCAACGAGATAATTCTTAACCATTTCAAGTTCACTCTTCGTCGGAAGCGCCCTGACGATCCTGTTCAACTCCGCGAAGATCTCATCGATCGTCTCGAGAGTAACTTCATTCCGAACGTCGGCGGACACCTCGAAGACCCCGGGAAGAGTACGCGCATCGAATGAGCTCCTTCCCCCGTAAGTGTACCCATGAACCTCCCGGAGGTTCATGTTAATGCGCGAGCTGAAGTATCCGCCGAGAAGTGTGTTCATCACGAAAACTTTGAGATAATCGGGATTTCTTCTTGCAATTCCGACGTGGCCTATCCTCAACGCGGATTGCACGGCATCAGGCTTTTCAATAATTACGATGCCCTTTCGCGGTTCGGACGCACCGGGTGATTTGACAGCAGCCGGCTTGCTCTTTCGTTTCCACTTTCCAAACACTCCTGCGCTAAATTGCTCAGCCTCCTTTGGCAGAATATCTCCCGCGAAAACAATGAACGAGTTAAGCGGCGTAAAGAGATTATCATGAAACAATCTGAAGTCGGAGCGCTTGAGTTCCTTTACCGACTTCTCGGTGCCTCCTGGCGGTTTACCGTAGGGATGCATCTTGAATAAGACTTCGGCAAATTTAGTGTCCGCAAGATAACCCGAGTCAGCCTTCAATTGCTGAATCGACGCTAGCCGCTGTGTCCTGACTCTTTCAATTTCCTCTTCCGGAAATGTAGGATTAAGCACGACATCCTCCAGGAGGTCGAAACCGACCGTCACATATTCTTTGAGCACTGAGACAAAGACCTGGCATGCGTCCCACGATGCGCTGCTTGCAAGCGATCCTCCGACAAAATCTATTTGTTCTGCAATTTCTGTCGCGCTTCTCGTCTTCGTTCCTTTTGTCAGGAGCTCACTGGTGATGCTTGCCAGCCCTGGGCGGTCGCCATCGTACATCGAACCTCCGCGTACGACGAAGCCAATCGTCACGATCGGGAGACTGTGATTCTCGATGACAAAGATCTTGAATCCGTTGCGGAGCTTCTTTTCAGAATACCGTGGGAAACCTACCTTACCGGGCACTCCCGGAGGGGGCGGTGTCGATCGATCCACTGAAGCTTGTTTCCTTCTCTTCATGAGCAGAGACCTTGTCGTTTTAATATTATCATTCTTCCAATCGCACAATCACGTCTTGCGGGCGACTGCCGCCTAATTGTCGGGATGATAGAAAAGAATTGCACGCTCATTCCGCGTAAGGATGTTGCGAGAGACTTCTTTGATGGATTCCCGTGTTACAGCGAGCTCTCGATCTAGTTCCGTATTGATCATCTTCGTGTCATCGAAGAATATTCTGTAATGTGCAAGAGCGTCCGCGACACCGTTATTAGTGGAGAGTCTTCCAACATATCCTGAAATAGTTGAATTGCGGGCTTTGGCAAATTCATACTCATCAACAGTGACATCTTGCAGGGCGAGCATCTCTTGGTCGAATATGTTTAACACTTCCTCCACGGTATGACCTGGTGTAAGGAACGCGGAAAATACAAACACACTTGCTTTCTCCATGCCTTCGACTGAAGCATCGAAATCAGATACGGCCTGGGAGTCGTACACAAGGCGCTTATACAGCCTGGAGCTGTTCCCATCCGAAAGTATCTTAGTAATCTGACTCAACGCGTAATATTCCGGCGATCCCTCCGGTGGGGCCTTGTAGCCCACGAAAACTGCCGGCGCAGGTACGTCGCTATGAACCGACACAATATTTTCTTCTTTTAGTCTCTCGTCTTGGAAATCGACTGTGAGTATCCTCGAAGCACCTGCGGGAATTGCCTCGAAATATTTTCGGATCAGTTGTTCTGATTTCTTCGGATCGATATCGCCACTGACTGACAGCACCGCGTTCCCAGGTGTGTAGAACCTCTCAAAAAAATCCTTTACATCCGTCATTCTCGCCGCATCGAGGTCCTCCATCGAACCGATGACCGGCCAGTTATATTGCCCAACTGGGAATAGCATACGCTGAAGCTTTTCCGTTGCGTCGCCATACGGCCGGTTGTCAACTCTATATCGCTTTTCCTCCTTGACAACTTCCCTTTGAGTCGACAGCGCCTCGTCTGTCACGCTGAACTTGAACATCCGGTCGCTCTCAAGCCAGAGCGCGAGCGAGAGCTGGTTTGAAGGAAGGACTTCATAATAATTTGTGACGTCTTCCGTCGTGTAGGCGTTATTGTATCCTCCCGCTAATGAAATATACCGGTCAAAATCTCCCTTCTTCACGTTTTCCGAACCCTCGAACATCAGGTGTTCAAAAAGGTGTGCGAAGCCGGTCTTCCCGACCACTTCGTTCTTTGAGCCAACATGGTACGCCACATTCACAGCGACCAGCGGAATACCTGAATCCTTCCTCAAAATCACTTTGAGTCCATTCTCCAGCTCGAACTCTTTAAATGACACAGCGACTTTCGTAACTGATTTTCCTGGGGGAAGACGGAGGCTTTTTCTCTTGACTCTTTTCGCCATGCTTTCTCTAGCGGCTGTCAGACTATTCCTAGGCAACTGTCAATTTCCTTCCGGCTCGCTTGGATACTCTTCGAATCTTGGGAACATAGTCCAGAACAACTCTCCTGTCGGTCGAGAGATATTTTTCCGCTGCCGATCTGATTTGTTCGTTTGTGATTGACTGAATCTTGCCCGGATGCCGATTGATCTCAGCCGTGTCGTGATGGAATACGGAGAAATGCGCAAGGTTTTCTGCACGACCCATAGCCCTCGAATTCCTCGAAACCCAGTGAGAATACGACTGGTTCTTGACTTTTTGAACCTCTTGGTCGTGGATGGATTTTGTGGGAATCATTTTCAACTCTGCATCTATAGCGTTCTTGATCTCCTCAGTCGAATGCCCTGGCGCGACGACCGCGTTCACAATGAACAGACCGGGATGTTCCATATCGACGGCAAATGACTCGACAGATTCAGCGATCCGTTTCTCGTAAACAAGCCGCTTGTACAATCGAGAGCTTTCGCCTTCAGTAAGAATTGCCGCGACGAGGTCGAGTGCTTTGACATCGTCCGAGGTCAATTCCGGGATGCGAAACGCCATGTAAACGGCAGGAAGTGCCGCGATGTCATGAACTATCTCGTGAATTCCGGATTCAAGGGGGGGCTCGTTTATGAATTCCCTCTCAATCGATGCGCCCGCTGGAATATCTGAAAAGTACTTCTCGATCGAACGTTTGACCGATGCGACTTCGAACTCACCTGCGAGTACAAGCACGGCGTTATTCGGAACATAGTACTTCGCAAAGAACGACCTGACATCCTCAACCGTCGCGGCATCGAGGTCGTTCATATAACCCACGACGGGCCAGCGGTAGGGGTGGACTCTGAAGGCAAGTGAATAAATCTTTTCCCACGCAGTACCATAGGGCCGGTTATCTACTCGCCAGCGACGCTCTTCTTTTACCACTTCCCTCTGGTTGTCGAGGTTGGTTTGGCTGATGTCAAGACTCGACATCCTGTCCGCCTCAAGCCACAACGCGAGCTCGAGCCGATCTGAAGGCAGCGTCTCGAAGTAATTCGTCCGGTCCCAGGTTGTCGAACCGTTAAACGTCCCGCCGGCTCTCTCGATGTAGCTCATGTGTTCAGCTTTGCCCACATGGGCTGAGCCCTGAAACATCATGTGTTCGAACAGGTGTGCGAAACCGGTGCGACTGGGGTCTTCGTCTTTACTTCCCACATGGTACCATACATCCACCGCGACGATCCTCGAATTCTTATCAGGACAGAGTATGACATGAAGGCCGTTCGGCAATTCGTATTCGATGAAATTGATTTCTTTCAAGATCTGTGCGACCTTAGTCAGGAAATATCGGAGAACTGGTTCGAAATGTGGAAAATGTCAGCCGGATTTCCGACCCCTTAAGGTCAACTTATGATTTTCCAGTAAACTTGCTTCTTAAGCTGCGAAATCCAATCGAGATAAGCTTCATTCTGTTTTAGGCTGAGCGCCATGTTCTGAAGTCGGGCGTAGTCCTGGCTCAAGTCGACTTTGTGTGCGGGTATTCGCTCGCGGAGATACACGATATGATACCCGTACGAATTTCCGAAAACGACTTTTGCGGGAAAACTAATGTCTCCGGCTTTAAGAGTATCCACAGTCGCTCTGAACGATGGCTCCAATTGTGAAGTGTCCACCGTTCCCAAATCTCCTCCGATGTCGCGCGTATCCTGGTCCTGCGAGTATTCCCTGGCAAGTGCGGCAAAATTCTCACCGCGCATCGCGCGGGCACGAAGTGTATCGAGTACAACTACTACGGAATCATCGTCAGCGGCCAGGTGCGGGATCTGAATCAGGATGTGACGAACGTGGATCATATCGCCTCTCCTATCGAGGACCTGTATGATATGAAACCCGAATTGAGTTTCAACAATATCCGATATTTCGCCGGGCTTCATGCCGAATGCGGCGTGTTCGAATTCCGGCACAAACTGGCCGCGCTTTGCCCAACCGAGGTCGCCTCCGGATGAGGCACTCCCGGGGTCCTGCGAATACTTTTTTGCCAGCGCTGCGAAATCCGAGCCGGCGCGAAGAGAATCGAGAATCGACTTGGCCGATGAGTAAGCCTGCTCACGAGCGCGCGAAGACGGTTTCGGCACCATGAAGATGTGGCTGAGCGTAAGCTGATCCGGGACTGTCGCCAGGCTGTCCTTGTACGTTTCGTAGAAGTTTTTCACGTCCAGCGCGGAGACTTTGAGGTCGCCGAATTTCTGCTCCTTCAGCTTCTGGATGATAAGCTGTTTCCGCATCTCGGATCTGTATTCGTTGCGTATCTTGTTTATCGACATACCGTATTGCTGTTCGAGTGCCGACTCGCTCCCGAGCTGCCTCACGAGGTTCTGAATTCTCGAGTTGAGCTGCTTGTTCACTTCATCATCCGTGACGGAGACGCTGTCAAGAATCGCCTGCGCGAGAATCAACTTATCGTCTATCATTGCCTCAAGTACTCTCGTTCTCAAGGAAGGATCGGACGGATTGAGTCTGCTCTGATACGCTGCGAGCTGGACCTGGTAATCGAGTTCGGATTTCAGAATGACTTCGTTACCTACGACCGCGACGATCCTGTCAAGGACCGGCTTGTCCTGTGCACGCACTACTCCAGTGAGAGCGGCTGCTGCAAAGACAACCTCAAGAAATCTTTTCAAGCTGTTCACTCCTCGGCGCTGGTGTCTTTAATAGCAACACTTGGATCTATCTGATAATTTCCCGATGATCTCAGGGAATTTATCAAGTCCTGAGTCATTTGCCGCCGTTTGAATACTGTCAGCCGTTCCTTTATGAGCTGGGTGACATACTCGAGCGGCAGTGGAGTTCCCGGTTCGATCTTCTGGATGACCTGAACAATGCAGCTTAATGAATCGACCTGAATCGGAAAAGAGATCCTCCCGTTTTCAAGTGACTGCACGACATTCCAGATCGCCGGGCTTACGCTAGAAGAAGTAATGAAGACCGAATCTCTTTCACTCAAGATTGCGTACTGCGGGATCTCGCTGAACACGGAGCTCCACTGTGCACCCGACACCAGGGAATTTCTGAACGACACCGCATAACTCCTTTTGTCGAATCCCGCGAGGTTTACCTGAGCAAGATCCTCAGCGGCCTTAAATTCAATGCGGTGTTGGGTATAGAAAGTTGAGATCTCCTCCTGTGTGAATTCAACGGGAGATCCGTAGACCTTCCTGTTGAGGAGATCGGTTATTGCGAGTTGTCTGGAAAACTCGCCGACGCGCTCCTTGAAATCCGAGGAATTGTCGAGTCCTTCGCTGGCCGCCTCGTTGTAAAGGAGCTGCTCATCTACCCACTTTGACACGTAGTTTCTCACCGCGTAAGCGGAGTTAGTGTCAACATGGGCTGCAACATCTCCCATATAAAGATCCACTCCGCCCGCGGTCGCGAGGAGCCGCCCGTTTTGTTTCTGCTTTGAACACCCAGCAGCGAAGATCACCACAACAAAAAGGAGGCGGATCCGTGTCTTGTTCACTTTGTCGCGATCAACTCATCGAAAGTCTTGTTGTCGATCTCGACTCCGAATTCCTTTCTGAGACGGTTCAGCCACTCTCCCTGGATTCGTTTGGACTCCGACTCCTGGTAGTCAGATGAGACCTCGCCGCGTGCCTCGTCGAAAGTCTTAGGTTGAGGCGCCACAAATTTGTTCACTTTTATGATCGAGTAACCGCCTTCGAAAGGAATCGGCTTGCTGAACTCGCCCTCCTTCATTGCAAACCCGGCAGTGACAAGCGCGTTAGTTGAGTCAGTAAACAATCCCCAGTGCCCAGCCTTCGCGGCAAGACCCGGACGTGTCGTATACCTGGCCGCCACCGAGTCAAAATCCTCACCCGTTTGAAGCAGCGCGTACAACGCGTTAGCGAGACTGTCCTTGGACACATGTATCTCGCTCAGGTCGGCTCTCTCGGGCCAGCGATATTTGTCCGCGTGATCAAAGTAGTAGGGTTTCAACGCGCTGTCACTTGTTTGGATCTTATTCCATATTTCCTGCTGCTCCATGTGATAGATCAGAATCCCGTTCTCATATTGGGTTATCAATGAATCGAAATTGGGATAACTTCGCGCTTCAGAGACCGAGTAATGAGTTATCAGCATTTGCTTTGAAGTCTGGTTAATCATCGTGTTGATGCCAGTCCAATTCGGCAGCAGAGGTCTTACTGACTCGTCAGCGTTCACGATTGAAACGACGGTGTCGACTGTCCCACTGCAATCGTCAAACGTGAATATCGTTCTCGCACGATCCGAGGGCGTGAGTAGAGAGTCCAGATCGAGTTCCGAGAACTGCTTCGTCGAATCCAACTTGCCGTAGAAGTATCTGATCTGAGCATCGTCTTCCTTATAGCCGTAGGTCCTCTTCAGCCTGTCGATGAAATTCTGAAGATCCATCTTGTAGCCCGCGTTCAGATAGTTCTCCCTGAGTTTGTCTTTCACTTGCTCATAGGAAGGAACCTGTTTCACATCCGTGAGCTTTATTATGTGATAGCCGAAGCGCGTCCTCACCGGACCCACCACATCTCCGACTTTCATGCTGAAGGCAGCTTCATCAAACTCTCTCACCATCTGGCCCCGCGAGAAGAATCCGAGGTCTCCTCCGCGGACCGCCGAATATTTATCGGAGGAATTTCGCTCGGCAAGTTTACCGAAATCGACTCCATTCTTAATAGAATCCAGAATCGCGATCGCCTCGTTATATGCTTTCAAGGTGTCGTTGCCACCCTGCGGGGGAATCGGGATAAGGATATGGCTTGCTCTAATACTCTCTACTCGCGGCCTCCTGTCGGTCAGCTTGATAATGAGATACCCAAAAGAAGTCTTTATCGGGGACGGACTTACCTGGCCCGGTTGGAGTGCATACAGCTGGTCTTCAAATTCTCTTCCTCCGAGATACTGGAGGAAATTTCCTGCCGTCAAGTAGTAGGTGTCGGACCCCCTGTATTTACGTTGGAGCGAATCCAACGACGCACCTTCTTGGATAGCCTTGATTAAGCCCACCACCTCATTATAGGATTTGAGCGTGTCGGTCTTGCCCAGCGAGTCTTTCGCAAACGGTACGAAAAGTTGAGTCGCCCGTACTTCATATTTCTGACGATCGTAAATCTGTTTTACCGCCGGCTCTGTTATCTCATGCTCCATGACGTAGCTCACGGCCAGCTGCTGCTCGTACAGCTGGATCTCGGCTTTCACCGAAGGGTCGTCCGCCAGGTGGTCCTTCTGAGCGGAGAGTAATTTTAAGTTGTAATCCACGAGGAGATTCAGGAATTTCTCCATGCTCTCCTTTGTGGCGGCGGTGTCGGATTGGCCGTAGTAGTTCTGGTCATACTGACGCTTGAAATCGCCGTAAGTAATCTTAGTGTCTCCGACAACGGCGATCACCTTGCTGTCGGTGCTCATGTTCGCCGCGCAACCTGCGCTGAAAATTGCGAGAGCTACAAGCAAATAGAATCGTTTCGAAACCATCCAGGGAACCTCCATTTGTGTTTTAACGCGGAAGAAATTTTAAACAACGGCCGTCTGAAAATCAAGGTAAATAGCGCTGCTGGAATGAGATATGTCGTGGGGTTGATCGCCTTCTTTACGCTCTGCGCATCACTGTGATCTTCGAAAGTACTTATCGTGATCCACGCATTCAAGATTGCTATTTACTTTTCGATTCTGTATTTTTCGGTTGCGTTTGCGGGGGGTGGATAAAGCTGAAGCGTATGCAAAAAAATTCGTAAAGCAATATAGGAATGATAGCACTTTTAATCGGCGTAATTATAGGAATTGTCATCTCAGTTCCGATCGGGCCTATCAACGTCACGGTGGTTTCGAAAGGTTTCAAACAGGGATTCAAGAATGCATTTGCCGTGGGACTGGGAGCTTCCTCTATGGATTCCTTTTATTGTGGAGCGTCGATGCTCGGTCTCTCAGCAATTGTTCACAAGATCGAAGTAAATGTGATATTTCAGGTCATCGGCTTTCTACTTCTTCTCTACCTCGGAATACGGGATATCACAACTCGTGTTGAGGCTTTCAAATATGAAAACTACGACGCAAAGAACGGGAGATTTCACAGCGCATTTCTAATCGGTGTCTTCATGTACATTTCAAATCCGACGCTGGTCGCATTCTGGATTACACTTAGCGGCATTATCCAGTCTTCCGGGAATGTAATAAATAATCTTGGAGACGGCATTCTATTCGCTCTCGGAGTCGGGGGCGGTACCGCGCTATGGTATTATTCACTTCTCAAGGCGATATTCTGGAAGAAGGATTCGTTCAAGGCAGAGACGCTGACTGTTCTTTCCAAGATTTCAGGTTTTATAATGTTGTCCTTCAGTGCGTATATTGGTTATGAGTTGCTGGTTCACTTCTTACATCATGGCACTAAATGAAGTTTCTGCCATAACGAAGCGTTCTTATACGATAAGAGATTTCAAGTAGAAGTTCTTTCAATTACGGAGCTACAACTCCGCCAAAAAAAATGAGAGGACATTCCGCGTGTCGCAGGCTGCTGTAAAAGTTTCACAGGCATGGATGAGGACCGCAGAGAGGCTGAGAAGAATCGACTCCGTTCGCGGCTCCCTCAATCTGCAACAGGATATCGGAGACCCGGCTGCACAGCAGGTTTACTGTGCTTCATTTGAGGCGCCAATCGGGGTCATCTATATCGCTTCCACGGCGAAAGGCGTATGCAAGATAGCGCTCCCAAAAGACGGTAAATCAAGCTTCTTTTCCTGGGTCAAGACGAACTTCTCTCTTGAGGGAATCGTGGACGACCGGAAACGAAATTCGGTCGCCGTGAAACAGTTGAACGAGTACTTCATCGGAAAACGAACCAAGTTTGATTTGGACATCGACCTGATCGGGACGCCGTTCCAGCAACGCGTGTGGACTGAAATAGCCAGAACACCATACGGTAGGATCACAACCTACAAACAAATCGCTGGAAGGATTCACACAAAAGGATATCGTGCGGTGGGAGCTACGGTGGGAAAGAACCCATTACCTATAATTATTCCGTGTCACCGGGTAATAGGCTCGGACAGCAAGCTGACAGGATATGCCGGAGGAATTAGACTAAAGGAATTCTTGCTCAGACTTGAAGGGGTCATCCTCGTTTAGAAGTGTCAAAGAAGCGGACGCGCACTTTGTCCTGATGGAGATCTCCCGAGCATCTCATCATAATCATCAATTCAAATCTCTACAAGGCCAGCGATAATCCGACACCCGCTCCCCCATGGGGGTAAGTGACCGGTCCGAACGACAACCTGTGTTCGTTCCCATTGTTGCCATGTGTAAGGTTGACGCCGATCGGATGGGCCGCGATCTCGCCAAATGAATATCCAAGCGCAAGAGCAAGCGGGAAATCGCTCCACCAGTGGATGCCATATGCGACAAGACTTGACGAGATCGCCGCAAGTGCAACGTATCCGACAGGTTTAAGCCATACCAATTCCGGATAATTGTCCGCGATTACGATAAGTGTCGTCGTCGCTGTCGCGAGATGTCCCGACGGAAAGGCGTCGTAATGCGGAACATGTTTTGAGTACTGGATCTGGTTGGGAAAAAATCTCCAGGCACCGGTCCGCTTTGTGGAGACAAAAGGACTCTCACGACCGGTAATGTGTTTCAGTAATTGGACTACTCCTCCGCAAGCGAGAATAGCTTCGGTGGTCTCGCTCGCCGTGCGCAATGCACGATGATCGTCGAAGGCAAACCCATATGCGGCAAAGGCGCCGACGATACCGAACTGAAATCTGCCGTCGCCGGTAAATACCATCCAGTTGCTTAACCGCTTAAACGTCGGGGACTCATCATACCATTTCTGTTCCGTCCACCACCACTGCCGGTCCACGACGACAAGACCCGCGGTGACACCCACCATCCCGATTATTGCAGGAATGTTTTTTGTTTGGAAAGTCTCATTCGAATAGGCTACCCAGTCGCCCGGAATCCTCGTAATCATATCGTACCAGGTCGGCAAATAATCGCCTGAAGTATCGACGACGGGTGTATAGGGCACCTGCGCGTCTTCGATCGCTGCAACCGCTATCGAATCTGAACCGGCGAAATCCAGGACAGATTTATTGTTCTGCGAAAACCCGAGCTGAACCGAAAGTAGCCAAAGTAAAGTTCCAGTTATAAAGCCGCTTTGAGACAACGTCATTCTAGAATCCTTCCTGCAATGGTGATTGTCATCTCCAAATTAACGCCGGGGAAAAGCTGCGAGTAACAGAATGAGATGTGGTCTCAGCAGATATTCCTGTCGACTAGCTATGTGCTGCTCAGCGACAACCCGTTCGCTCCTCAGAGCCGAAGTTGTCATCCAACGCATTTAAATCTATGATATAGGTTTAACTATTCTTGACAGAAGAACATCAAGCCGGCTCTCATCCAAGATTCCACAGTCGCCCAACAAAAACAACATTACCATCCAAGTTCACATCAACATAACACCTGACTTATCGTATTAGTGCCGGTTCCGTTTCAATCTAAGAACTTTTGGTTTCTAGTGAAAATCGTGGGGAGGAGTTTGAGGATAGGCTTACTTCTCAGCAAGTCTGTCGCAAAACACGTGTGTGTTCGTGCCACGATGAGATTTCCGATTCACGAATGGATCCGCCGGCAGGACGCCTTGTTTATGGGTCCCAAATGTCGAGGGTGATAATTCGGCCGATTGTGTCCGTTATTCGTATCTCAGCGCGTCGATCGGATTCAGATTGGCTGCCTTGCGCGCCGGATACCAACCGAAAAAGATGCCGATCGCTGCTGCAAACGCAAATGCCAAGCCAATCGACTGAGGTGAAATCACTATCGGCCACTTCTGCAGGTCAGAAACAAATTGTGAAGTCAAAACTCCAAGCACAATGCCGATCAGTCCTCCAGCGAAACTCAAACTCAGTGCCTCTATCAAGAATTGTGTCAAGACGTCGTTGCCGCGCGCCCCGACCGCCATCCTGATTCCAATCTCGCGCGTTCTTTCCGTCACCGACACGAGCATGATGTTCATAATTCCGATCCCGCCAACCACGAGCGATATCCCGGCAATACTTGCCAATAAAAGTGTCATCGTTTGAGTGGTGGCATCAGCTGTGCTCGCAATTTCAGTCTGTGTTCTGACTGTAAAATCATTCCCTTCCCACTGTGTCAGCTTGTGCCTATCTCTTATCAGCTGGGTGATTTCGTTGCTTGCTTCATCGATAGCATCCGGGGATTGCGCGGAAGCAAAGATCACATTTGCATAAATTCCGCCGACAAGTTTTTTCAGAACTGTCGAAAAGGGAGCAATGATAATATCATCTTGATCATTACCGCTCGCATCCTGACCTTTCGCCGATAAAACACCGATAATCCTGAACGGAAGGTTCCTGATCCTGATAATCTGCCCGATAGGAAGTGAATTTGGTCCGAAGAGGTTTGTCGCAACAGTCTGCCCGACAATGCATACTTTTGTTGCTCCGCGCTCATCGGAATCCGTATAATAATTTCCGCTCTGCAGAGGCCAGGCTCTTATGTTGAAGTAATTTGGATAGCCGCCAAATATGCTGGTACGCCAATTCTGCGTTCCTGCAATAACCTGTGAGACAACTCTTACCACGGGCGATACATATTGCACTGCGGGACACTGTTTGCTGATCGCGATAGCGTCATCTTCTGTAAACCGTGTAAATGTCGCCGCTTGCGTTCTGACTCCGCTTTGATTCGATGCACCCGGAAAAAGAATCATCATGTTTGTTCCGAGGGAAGCGATTTGTGCTTTAACGGCATTGCTTGCTCCTTGCCCGATTGCAAGCATTGCGATGACGGCGGCAACACCGATGATGATGCCGAGCATGGTCAGGAAGGAACGAAGTTTGTTTCTTCCAAGCGAACGGTACGCGATCTTAAGTATGTTGAGAATCTTCATGAGTCCAACTCTTCTTCTAATACAGGAATCTTCGGCAGTTCTTCAGAGGCAATTTTTCTGTCTTCAACAGTGACAAGCCGGTTTATCTTCCCGTCTTTGAATACGACATTTCTTTGCGCGTACTGGGCAATGTCCAACTCGTGTGTTACGAGGACAACGGTAATTCCGCGTCCGTTGAGCTTCTGAAAAATTTCCATTACTTCAACGCTTGTCCGTGTGTCTAAATTTCCCGTCGGCTCATCTGCAAGAATCACGACAGGATCATTCACTAAGGATCGTGCGATTGCAACTCTCTGCTGCTGTCCGCCCGAAAGCTGGTTCGAATAGTGAAGTGCCCGGTCAGAAAGTCCGACTGCGTTAAGTGCATCGAGCGCCTTCTCTTTTCTCTGAGATGAAGAAACTGAATTTGAATAAAGAAGCGGCAGTTCGACATTCTCCAGCGCGGTTGTTCTCGGCAAGAGATTGTACGCTTGGAAAACAAATCCTAACTTCTTATTTCTCAAACGAGCAAGCTCATCGCGATCCAGTTTCCCCACTTCAATTTCATCTAAAAAATATTCGCCACTAGTTGGTGTATCGAGGCATCCCAGAATATTCATAAAGGTTGACTTACCGGAACCACTTGCTCCCATTATAGCAACGAACTCGCCCTTGTTGATGTCCAGGTTAATTCCACGAAGGGCATGAACTTCAAAGTCACCCATCTTATAGATTTTGACTATATGTTTTACGGAAATTATCGGCTGGGCCATGGTCTTAAAATCTCCTCTGGCCACCCTGAAACGGATTACTTTGCTGAGTGCTCGCGGTTTGAGTCAGCGTTCCAACTGCGACATCGTCGCCTTCTTTAAGAGCGCCTTGCACTTCGGTATTGGTTCCGTCGGACAAGCCGAGCAAAACTCGCACCGGTTTTATTTGTTTGCCATCGACGACCCAAACTCTGAAATAGCTGCCGGGAGTCAAGTTCCGCGTCTGAGCATTCCCTCCTCCTGTGCCGCCGTTCGTTCCACTGCCGACTCCAGTTCCGGCATTGCTACCGCCATTTTGATTTCGTCGCTGCTGAAATTTTTGCTTGATTGAATCCGGAAGCTGGTTCATCAATTGGGTTAAATACTCCTGCGGTGGTGTGAAACGCAATGCTGTCGTCGGAACCTTCAAAACATCTTTTGCTTCGGCAACATTGATGGTCAGGTTTGCCGTCATACCCGGCATTAATTTTAAATCCGGATTAGGAACATCTATTATGACTGTGTATTCAACGACGTTTTGCACTATAGTAGACTGCAGCCTTATTTGTGAAACTCTTCCGTTGAAAAGATCAGTCGGGTAAGCATCGACGGTGAATGTAACATTTTGACCGACTTTCACATTGCCTATATCGCCTTCATCGACGGACGCCTGCACCTGCATGCGAGACAAATCATTTGCTATCGTGAAAAGAGTCGGCGTATTGAAACTCGCAGCAACCGTCTGTCCGAGGTCAACGTTTCTCGAAATCACAACCCCGCTTATCGGCGCTTTGATCGTCGCATAATTTAGATTTATGTGTGCCTGGTCGAGAGCTGTCTGAGCCGTTTTCACATCTGCCTCGGCAGTCTGGTACGTCGCGAAAGCCGCATCATAATCTGATTGGGAATCTAGATTGCGGTCGAACAATTGTTTCACTCTGTCGAAACTAACCTTTGCCTGATCGGCGGCGACCTTAGCCTTTTGCAAATTTGATTCCGCAACTTCAACACTAGCCCAGAGAAACGTCGTATCTAACTTGGCAATCACCTGTCCTTTTCTTACGTACGAATTCCAGTCAGCAAATAGCTGGGCAATCGTTCCTGACACCTGCGTACCGACTTGAAGAGTCGTATCCGCAGCAACCGTACCCGTCGCTGTGACCACAACATCCAAATCTCCGCGCAACACTTTCAACGTCAGCCATTTGGGGTCTTCACTCTTCCCGCTCGAAATCAAAAACATAGCGCCGCATGCAAGGACCAGTACCCCAGCAATTATTATTATTAATCTCTTCTTTTTCATCGCAATTGTTCTCTCGCTTTCACTTTATTACTCCCATTGCCCTTTCGAGTCTCGCGTAAGAGACATTGTAGTCGTAAAGGGACTGTATATAAGTTATGCGCGCGTTCGCCAAGGTGACTTGCGCGTCGGTAGTCTCGAGGGCACTTCCCGTCCCCGAGTTGTATCTCGCGACAGCAAGCCTCAATGCCTCTCCGGCCTGCTCGACGAGTACGCGAGCGGCCCGAGTTCGCTGGCTTGCCTCCTGGAGGGCGAAATCCTGTTGCTGAACGTCAAGTGTCAGTGACTGCATAACCAAATCATTTGACGCCTCTGCGGTCTTCAGGTTTGCTCTTGCCTGGTCAACACCTGCGTCAAGTGCAAAACCCTGGAAGATCGGAAGTGTGACAGTGACCCCGACGTTCCATCCGCTGTAAAGCGGGTTCAGCTGTAGCCCTCGCCAGTTGTATCCGCCGCTCGCGGAGATGTTAGGAAGGTTAGTTGTCCACGCGGAAGCGAGAAGTGATTTTCCGGCTTCGACTTCAGCCTCGCTTGCCAACAGTTCCGGGCGGTTAGCGATCGCACTGTCGATCGCATCATTCACGCTTATATCAACGTGAGAGACCTCAAGTACGTCAGATAGAATAAAATTATTAGGGAGACTCTGGCCAATTACATTTTCCAACTGCACTCGAGCGATCTTAAGTCCGTTTTCCGCCTGGATCAAACTAACACTGTCGTTCGCGACGGACACCTCCGCGTTTACGACGTCATACTGTGGTACAGTCCCCGCCGTGTAGAAGGCCCGTGCCTGTGTCAGGTGATCTTCAGCCTGCCTGACCGTCTCGTTGTCCACTTCAAGCACCCTCACCGCCGCCAGGTAATTGAAGTAAGCAATATAGGTATTCACGATCACGTCCTGGCTGGCGGACCTCAGTGACTGGCCCGCGGCATCGACGAGACTACCCGATGCTGACAACTTGGTGTAAGATTTTCCAAAATCAAATACTAATTGCTGCGCTTGAAACCCGGAGGTATAGTTGTCATAGTCACCGTTCCTCACAATATTCCCGATCAAAAATGTTCCGCCACTTCTTGTGACTCCGGCCGACGCCGAGACCTGCGGCAGAAGTGTCGACCGTGTCAGTTTCAGATCTGCCTGAGATGCTTCCAGGCCGCCTTCGGCAACCCTGATTTGCGGATTGCGCTTAAGAGCGATCTGGACACATTGCGATAACGTCAACGTGTCAGACTGGGCGAACGCGATTGCGGGCAGCAACGCTAAAAAAAGACAACACTTTCTCATAGTCTCCAACATAGATGAGTTTATAGACGCTTCAACCGGTCGGAAGTTCCTTCTATAGCTTATATCCGATCTTTCTAAGGAAGTCGTGGCGGGTCTTCTTGTCAGCATCCGATTCCACGCCTTTTGATTTGACACCGTCAATGACACCCAATATGCCGCGTCCGTCTTCCGATTCCACGATCAATACCTCTGCCGGATTTCCGGTAGCACAATAAATGTTCGCAACTTCGGGGATGTTCTTTACCGTATTCAGGATATTTACCGGGAACCCGTCCCGCATGAAAATGACGAACGAATGGCCTGCCGACAGGTTCATCGCGTTCTTCTTAGCAATGTCCGCCAGGTTATCATCGTTGCCGGAATAACGAACAAGAGCCGGACCGGACGATTCGCAGAACGCAATTCCGAATTTCATCTGCGGGACCGTTTGGACTATGGCTTCGTGAATGTCCTCAACCGTCTTGATGAAATGCGACTGCCCTAAAATGAAATTAACGTCATCAGGCTTCTCGATCTTGACCAGCTTCAATTCCATTGGATCCTCCTATAAGATGGCCCGTTTCTTATTTGTGGTTTGGGATTCGATTTATGTCATCGTTCACTGTGATTATCCATAGTAGTGAAATTGTTTCAACTCGTCGATCAACTTTGAAGACAATTTTCTGCCGTCGGCGACTGAACAATCCGACTCGACGTGACTGACTTTTCTCATCCCCGGTATCACGGTCGACACCACGGATTCGTTCAGCACGTACCTCAGCGCGAGTTCCGGAAGTGTCGCAGCTTCGACGCCGAGATATTCTCTCAAGCGTTCCACGAGATCGATGAGCCTTTTTCTCTTCTCTTTAGCAAAATAGCCGTTGCGATAATCTCCTTCGGGAAATTCCGTATCCATCCGAAGATTTCCCGTGAGCGAACCTTCATCGAACGGCACACGCGCTATGATGCCGATCTCGTTCCTGCGACAAAAACCAAAGAGGACTTTCTCGGGAGACTGGTCGAATATATTGTAAAAGACCTGAAACACATCTATCAATCCCGTCCCGGCAGCTTTAATTCCATTTTCGGGTTCATGGCTATTCATCGAGATCCCCGCGAATCTGATCTTACCCTGCGACTTCAGTTCCATTAAGGTGTCCTGCCATTCGCGCTCGTTCGCCCATTCGTCGTTCCAAACGTGGAATTGTTGCAGGTCGATGCAATCAACTTTTAGATTCCTAAGACTCGACTCAGTCGAGGCGATGATGTGGTCCCGCGGAAAGGCCTCGCGAAATCGATCTTCTTTCTGCGCGGGCCACTTCCGGTTGTGCGGAGGAATTTTTGTGGCAATATAGATCTTCTCCTTGCGCTCTCTCAGTACGCGCCCGATAAGTTCCTCGCTGTGACCGTTGCCATAAGCCAGTGCAGTGTCGATGAAATTCACACCAAGCTCAATCGCTGTTTGAAGTGATCTGGTGCTTTCTTTGTCATCAGAATCGAGCCATAAATTCCCGCCCATTCCCCACGTGCCGATACCTATCTCGCTCACCTCCAGATTCGTGCGGCCGAGTTTCCGATATATCATTGTACCTCCCAGTCGTGTTCGGAACGATTGACAAAGATGAGCTTACCTGCAACAATCGTCGCCAACACAGCGTCGTCGGGAATCTCGATCGGCGCAATCTCCCGAAAATCTTTTTCGAAGATTGTGAAGTCGGCGAATTTCCCGACAGATATCGAACCCTTTTCGTTTTCCTGAAAGCTCCCGTAGGCTGGCCAAATGGTAAAAGCTTTTATCGCTTCGTCAAGCGTCATTTTCTGAGACGGGAAGAAACCATTGTCAAAATAGGAGCTGTCTTTCAGCGCGTCGGGAGACAGTTCAAAGTACTCCTTCGCATCGGTGAAATCCCTCGGGAGCCCATTCATGTCCTGCCGCGAAACTGCCGCGTAGATACCAAGTCTGGGATCAGGACTAACATCCGGAAAATCGGACCCGCCGATAATAATGTTACCGTCATCTATTAAAGACCTCCAGGCGTAAGCATGCTTTATCCGCTCCGGCCCAAGTCTCGCCTCGGCCCAGTACATGTCGGCAGTGCAGTGAGCGGGCTGCATTGACGGAATCACTCCAAGCTCCTTGAAACGAGGTATGTCGTCTTTGAGAAGTACCTGTGCGTGCTCGATCCTCAACCTCGGGTCGGGAAGGTTAATTGCCTTAAGAGCTTTCTCGTACGCATCTAATGTGACATGATTGGCACGATCTCCGATCGCGTGGGTACAGACCTGGAAGCCGTCCGATAGTGCTGCAATAGTGAGGTTCTCGAGATCGGATTCTCCGATTTCGGTGAGACCATAATTGCCGGGGTCGTCAGAGTAAGCTTTCACAAGGGCCGCACCTCTGGATCCTAACGCCCCGTCCATGTAGACTTTCACGGCGCGCATTGTAAACAGACCGCCATAATTCATGATGGGTCCCTGTCTAAGTATGGCTGGAAGCGTCGAGTCCATGCCGAAATACATCGACGTTATTCGAATTCTCAATTTACCGCTGTCAACAAGATGCTTATATATTCCGATCGTCTGTTCGAAAATCCGTGCGTCATCCACCTCCGTTAAACCGTAACTGGCGCAAGTATCCATCGCGACCGTAATTGCGTGTTCAACTTCGGAATCCGTTGGTCGAGGAACTTTCGAGGCGATCAATTCACGGGCGGCATCCAGAAAGACTCCAGTTGGATTTCCCTTCTTATCACGTATAATTTTTCCGCCCTCGGGGTCTTGCGTGGCGCGTGATATTCCGC
This sequence comes from Candidatus Kryptoniota bacterium, assembly GCA_036567965.1. Lineage (NCBI taxonomy): Bacteria > Pseudomonadati > Candidatus Kryptoniota > Candidatus Kryptoniota bacterium. The sequence continues at coordinate 59,924 of DATCTN010000030.1, read as the reverse complement.
AGAGATCCATGACTTTTTTGTTTACCCAGACGGCGTGACCGTCGACCCGAAAAAGATAAACATAATTGTCCGGAGCAGCCTTGTCGAGTGTCTCGTGAGTCGGGAAATTTCTGCCCGGCCATTGGTTCTGATCCCATCCTCTTCCGCGAATCCAGCCTCCCGGACTCGAATTCTTTGCCGCGCCCGCAACGAGGCCGGCCACTTCAGCGGGCGACTTTGCTTTTGTCAAATCCAATGTCAGCAGCATTGCACCGAGATCCGTCAAATGCGCGTGGCCGTCTGTCAAACCAGGAAGGACAAATGCGCCCTTGAGGTCTATAGTCACCTTTCCATCAAACCTGGATGCAATTCCGTCGTCAGTACCGACGCCGATGATGGTACCCCGAACAATTGCCACGGCTCCGGCGTTCGGTAACCTCGAATCGACCGTATAGAATCTCCCGTTTTTCAAAACCAGATCCACCGTGGATTTGGGTGGATTGCATGCTTCAACTGCGCACGCCAACATGACGACGACAAATATTTTTAAACGTGTCATCCGCTCCTCGCGTTGTTCATAGAAATTTACGAAATTGGTCCAATTGATTCATACAGCCTCGATGCGAAAGAAGATTGTAAGAGTTGCCGGAGGAACATATATTTGACCATGCTTTCCCACCCTTGGTTCGAAGAAGCTCAATTCTTGCTCGACAGTAATCTCAAAACGAATAAGGGCTAAGGAGACACAAGATGGATCACTCGATGACCACCACCACTTTTACATTGGAAGGATACAAGATCACAAAGCAGCTGGGCGTTGTTAGGGGAATTACGGTGCGCTCGAGGTCTGTATTCGGCACGATCGGAGGTTCGCTGCAGACTCTGTTCGGAGGAAATATCTCACTGTTTACTGAGTTGTGCGAAAAGACAAGGAACGAATCGTTCGACATGATGGTGGAACACGCGGAGCAGCTCGGAGCAAACGCGGTCATCGGAGTGAGGTACGACGCGACGGAGTTGTTGGGCGGAGTTACAGAAGTTTTATGTTATGGCACGGCAGTCGTTGCATCCCGCGGCTGATCGTTCAAGAACCGCACCGGTTTATCCGAAATATCCAAGTGCATGGAAACTCCCCGCAGGATGTCCGGCCGTTCGCGCGGAAATGCGCCGGCTTACGCGCCGCTGGTTGGCAGCAGCTCCAATGGATTATCCCGCTGGATTTCAATTTCCCGTTTTGTAATTTCAAAAAGTGAAAAGGAGAGTTAACAATGAGCGACTCCAAGCAAAAGATTAGCTTCTTCGAGAATGTAAACCTTAATTTCGATAGAGCTGCGCAATTTACAAATCATCCGAAGGGATTGCTCGAACAGATCAAGGGCTGCAACAGCATCTATTCATTCCAGTTCCCTGTACGGACATCGAAGGGGTTTGAGGTTCTGCAGGGCTGGCGTGTCGAACACAGCTATCACAAACTTCCTGTCAAGGGAGGAATAAGATACTCGGCCGAGGTGGATGAAGACGAAGTCAAGGCTCTTGCCGCGTTGATGACTTACAAGTGTGCCGTGGTCGACGTCCCATTTGGGGGAGCGAAAGGCGCGATCAAAGTCAACCCCAAGGATTATTCAGTCACGGATCTTGAAATCATCACGAGGCGCTACACTGCTGAGTTGATCCGAAAGAATTACATCGGACCCGGTGTCGACGTCCCTGCGCCTGATTATGGATCCGGTCCCCGAGAGATGGCATGGATAGCGGATACTTACGCCGCGTTCAACCCGGGTAAGATAGACGCGCTTGCCTGCGTAACCGGAAAGCCAGTCGCTGAGGGCGGAGTGCGCGGGAGAACGGAAGCGACCGGAAGAGGCATCTACTTCGGGCTCCGTGAAGCATGCGACAACAAGGATGACATGAAAGCGCTCGGTTTTTCTCGCAGGTTGTCCGGGAAGAAAGTCGTTGTCCAGGGTCTTGGTAACGTGGGTTATCATGCGGCGAAGTTTTGCCAGGATGGTGGAGCGATTATCATTGCACTTGCCGAATACGAGGGTGCGATCCACAATTCTTCCGGTCTCGACGTTGATGCGGTTGTAAAGCATCGGAAAGAGACAGGGTCGATTCTGAAGTATCCGGGAGCGAAGGACCTTGCCGGCTCGCTCGCGGCACTCGAACTCGAGTGCGACATCTTGATTCCTGCAGCACTGGAAAATCAGATCACTGAAGAGAATGCGCCGAGGATCAAGGCGAAGATCATCGCAGAAGGTGCTAACGGACCGACGACGGCGAATGCGGAAGAAATTCTACTTCGAAAGGGGGTATTGGTCATACCCGACATGTACTTGAATGCGGGCGGTGTCACCGTTTCCTATTTCGAATGGCTGAAGAACCTGTCTCACGTTCGGTTCGGAAGAATGGACAAAAGATTTGAAGAGTCCGCGTTCGACAAGATGCTGCAAGCGGTAGAGCACGCGACCGGCAAGGAATTCACGGACGCGGAAAGAAAGAAGATCGCGAGAGGCGCCGACGAAATTGATTTGGTAAACTCCGGTCTGGAAGAAACAATGACCGGAGCGTACAATCAGATCAGGGAAATCAAGAAAGGAAACAGTAAGATCCCAGATCTCAGGACAGCGGCATTCATTGATGCGATAGACAAGATCGCTACCTCTTATGTTGATTTAGGAATCTTCCCCTGAACGGATCGTATTGACCTCACGAGAATGGGTGTGCGAACTTTCCGTCTGCACACCCATTGTCCAGGCAGAGACCGCAAGAGACTAGCCGGCTTAAAACGGTCGCGACACTCTCACACCCAGCGTTGGCGATGTCGCTATGTCCGTCCTCCACGCGAGGAATATCCTGAAAGTCCCGTCGTCGCTGCCGAAGCCCACGCCGAAGTCAGACTTGAAATCCCTCGAGTTGACTAATCCCCAGCCACCAGAAAAGGCATCATTTGCGGGCGCGGTCTGCACCTGCCCGACGTCGGCAAGCAGGATCAGAGTAAAAGTATTGAGCGGGAAGAAGTGCGACCGACTGAACATGTCCGGGTCGAACAAGAATTCACAATTAAGAAGGAGGAGTCTGTTTCCCGAGAACTCTTTGTAAGCGAAAGCGTTCAAAGTGTTGAATCCGCCTATCTGGTAGACTCTCTGCGGCGGCAGATCTCCATTTGAAGTTCCACCCACAAATCTAAGATTCATTTGCAATCCTGAGAAGAGATGCTGGTATCTGACCACATTTGCCGTCAGCATCCGGAAGTCAAATACGCCGTTCAGAGTGGCTTCGCCGCGCAGGTCCGCCATCCAACCCACTCTCCGCGTTGTTCCGCCTGTATAGCTCCTGTGATCCAGCGAAACTACCACGCTTCTCATCCAGCCGTCTTCTATCGCGGGGTTGTCCCGAAATACTTTGTGGCCGCCAAAGATCGACCAGTTTGTGTTTCTCGATAAGGAGGTATATTTGTCGACATCGTAACTTAGCGTCAGCCTGGAGGCCATGTCATAATACTGCGCGGCATGAACGGACATCCCGTAGCGGGTGTAATAATCCATATAATCTTCTCTAGCCAGGATGGAGTAGACGAAATTCTCTTTCGGTCCGACCATCCACAACTCCTTTGAGTCGGTCAGAGAATGCCCTTCAGCGCCAATCTCAAATCGATCTTCGTTACCAAACCATTTGTCCATACCGAGTTGGTAACGCCACTTGTGAAGGCTGAACGCGTAACCGAGAAAACCGTATGGCGAAAAGTCGTCCGCACCGCCCCAATAGTATTCCTTGTCCTGCCCGAGTCCCAGGAAAAGTCCGTCAACTCTGTTATAATTTGCTGCGACGTGCTCAAACATGAAATCGCGATCCTGCCAGACGTCCGGATGCTCGATGAGATTCAGGTGACGTGTGAACGATCGTCTTTCTTTGAGATCACTCCCCTCGCGTTCGATCACGCTTCCGCGGACCGTCGCGTCGTCGCTTACGTGCGCTCTTCCGTTTACCACCACAACGTTGCCGAGAACGCGCGCGCCACTCTTTATGTAGGCGTCTCCATTAACTACAAGAATGTTTCCATTCAGAGAACCGTATATCCGGGCGTCTCCATTCAAGACCTTCACGTCGCCGTCTACATCCTTGTCTGCCGCGAGAGTATAATCTCCCTCCTTGACCACTGTGTATTGAAAATCGTATACGTTGGTAGCGTCATCGGCAAGCTCGTCGGCATTGCCCGAGTTGCTTCTTATCTCGGTGCTGATCCTCTGAAGCGCGTCAGAGAGTTTGTCAAGCTCCATCTTATCGACTTCACTCAACTCCTTCGTCGAGTCTGTTCGTTCTCTTAAGAGACGGTAGGATTTTTCGATCCTGCCGAGTTCCAGTTTCAGCGAGTCAATCAGTCCCCCATGATCGGTATTTAGCGAATCCTTCACCTGTATCCGTGGCGCTGCATACCCATTTGAGACGACCAAGATTGTCAGTAGAAGAAACAGCCGTTTCATGTTGAACACTCCTTTTCAACATGAATCTACGGATTTTGAGGGATTTGTTACACTAACTCAGCTTGAAGAAGCGGACTCCGCAGTCGTTTCAAGAGGATAGAAATTGAGAGAGGGCAGATATTCAAGCGCGCCGTGATAGTACGCCAGTTCGAAGAAGTGCCGCATACCTGCGATCTCGGCCTCACCGAGATTGAACTGAACGTTGTTCGTTAGATACTCGAGTATGACATTCAGACTTGTGCCGTACTCGGCTGCGGCCTCTTTGCACACAGTTTCAATATTATCGATGCCGAGGTTCTTCGAATAGATTATCGCGTGAACGTCGTCAACATTCAGCGCGTCCGGCTTCCCCGCCCAAACTGCAAATACGAATGGGAGTCCAGTCATGTCAACCCACTCTTCGGCGAGATCAAGATAATTAGGACCGGCGGAACCGGTTTTGAAAAGAGCCGAGTCTCCAATCACGAGCGCAGCATCGGCCGACGCAAGCATCCTGCTTACGTCAGGCTGCGCGACGACAAACTCCGGCTTTATCTCGTACTTTTCCGCGAGAATCACCTTCGTAAGAACGACCGAGGTCATTGAGCTGATGTCGAGCGCCACTTTTCTGATGTTGGCCAGGTCTTTGTTGAAGTAGAGTCTTATACTGTTCACTTTGTCATGAGCAATTATCCCGCATTCCGGAACAACGCGAAGTATCGGACTGTGTTTTGCGTATGCGATGCTTGGAATCAATGCGACATCGAGCTGGCCGGCGCCAAGCAGGACTGCCAGCGCAGAAGGTATGTCCTTCCTTATGTCAAAATTGTGCGGGAAGAGATTCTTCTCCAGTCCGTAAATCAACGGCTTGGTATTAAGGAAACTGACCGCGCCAAGTTTTTTCTTTCCGGAGGTGGGATTATTCGATATGCTCATGCTGCTGAACTCCTTGAGTGAACTTCTGCGCTGTTTACGCGAAGCTCTCCACAGTTCTGTACAGGCCGTCTCTTTCTATCGGGATGCGGCCTGCATCTTTGATAAGCTTGATAAGTTGTTTCTTGGTAAGGGCATTTTCTGTCGATGCGCCCGCCATGTGGAAGACTCTTTCGTCCCGGACCGTACCGTCAAGATCGTCGGCCCCGAATCCGAGACTGACCTGCGCCACCTTCGGTCCCATCGAAATCCAATATGCCTTGATGTGGGGAAAATTGTCGAGCATCAATCTGCTCACTGCGATGCTCTTCAGATTATCTACACCTGTTGCCCATTGTGTTGAGTCTTCGACATGCGGATGATACGCAAGCGGAATGAACGCGAAGAAGTTACGCGTTTCATCCTGTACTTCACGAAGCCGGATGAGATGGTCTACCCTTTCTTCAACTTTCTCCATGTGGCCGTAGAGCATCGTGGCATTAGATGGAATCCCGAGTCGGTGCGCGACTTTTATCACTCTTATCCAGTCGTCCGCCCCGATCTTTTCCGCGAACATCTTCTCCCTTACTCGTTCGCTGAATATCTCGGCACCGCCGCCGGGCATCGCATCAAGTCCTGCTTCCTTGAATTCCGACAGGACTTCCTCCAATGATTTGCCGTAAAGTCTCGCAAAGAACTCGATCTCCACCGCTGTGAACGCCTTTATGTGGATCCGTTGATTTATCCGCTTTATTCCCCTGAGCATCTCGATGTAGTAATCATAAGGCAGCTTGTTGTTCAGCCCGCCAACGATATGCATTTCGGAGATGTTCTCTTTCTCTCGCTCAATGGTCCCGAAAATCTGATTGAGACTCATGAGATACGCTCCGTCCTGCCCCTCTTTACGGTAGAATGAACAGAACTTGCAGTCGAGCTCACAAATATTCGTGTAGTTCAGGACATAATTCTTCACGAAGTAGGTGTTCGAGCCGTTCAAGCGTTCACGAGCAATATTTGCTAGATACCCCAGTCCAAGAAGGTTCGGGCTCTCGTATAATTTCAAGCCGTCTTCACGGCTTAGCCTTTCTCCCGCTTTGACCTTCTCGAATATATCCTGTAGCGCGCCGAAGGAATTCATTTCTCCCAGAAACTGCATCTCTTCATCGATTGTCTGCCGGACGCTCACTCCGTTTCCTGTTCTCAGCCGGTCAGACGGGAAATCTCCAGTTGACTGGAACATTTCGTCTCCCGTTGGTTAGGTGGTCTTCTGACGAACCGCTTTCGTAGCCAATTCTCTGAGGTAAAAGAGTTTTGCACGCCTCACTTTCCCGCCGCGCAAAACTTCTATTCTGGCAATACGGGGTGAATGCACCGGGAATATTCTTTCGACGCCGACGCCGTTTGAAATCTTCCTGACGGTAAAAGTCTCCTTCAATCCCGCACCGCGCCTGCTTATTACAATACCTTCAAAATCCTGGATACGCTCCTTGTCGCCTTCCACAACTCTGAAGTGGACATTGACCGTGTCACCGGGTCTGAAAGGGGGAAGGTCGGTCTTGAGGTGTGCTGCTTCCACCAATGATATTTTATTCATGTTCATTCTCCGATTTCTCGTAATTGGAAAAATTCTTATCGATCAGATCCGGTCTCCTGCGGGCGGTGCGAGCAACGCTCTTTTCTTCACGCCACTTCCTGACTTCTTGATGATCTCCGCTCAAAAGGACGTCGGGTACCTTCATCCCTCTGAAGTCCGCCGGCCGGGTGTACTGCGGTGAGTCGAGGAGCCCCGTTTGAAATGAGTCGTTGAGCGCACTCTCGCTGTCACCAAGTGATCCCGGCAGGAGTCTGGTCACCGCATCGATCACTACCAGCGCAGGTATTTCTCCTCCGGTCAACACGTAGTCGCCGATCGAGATCTCCTTCGTCACCAGGCTTTCTCTGATTCGCTCATCAACTCCCTTGTAATGACCGCAAATCAAAATGAGGTTGGTCTTCAGCGAGAGCTCATTTGCATATGCCTGATTCAACGTATCTCCGTCGGCAGCCATGAGGATCACTTCGTCGTAATGTCTTTCGGAGCACAGCTTCTCCACGCATTCGAAAACCGGTTCCGGTTTCAAGACCATCCCTGCACCGCCACCGTAAGGCGAATCGTCAACAGTTTTATGCTTGTCGTGCGTGTAATCGCGCAAATCATGGACAATGATCTCGACAGTATTTCGTTCTCTGGCTTTCTTTAGCATGCTTGCGTCAATCGCGCTTAGAATCATCCCGGGAAACGCCGTGACCACATCAATCCTCATCGGTCTCACCTTCCATGATTCCTTCTATCAGCTCGACCACTATTGTCTTCGCGCCGACGTTAACATCCTTAACAAATTCACGGACAAAGGGAAGAATGAACTCCTTTCCATCGTCGCGTCTAACCAATAGCGATCTTTGGCCGGAGGAGCGCACGTCATCAACGGTGCCGATACGATTTCCTTCGTTGTTCAGTACATTCATCCCTATGAGTGCGTCGATATAGAAAGTGCCGGCGGGTAATTCCGCTCTCTCCGACTCGGGAACGAGAATCTGCGACCCCACGAAGTCCTCAGCCGCAGTGAACGAGTCGACTCCCTCAAGTTTGAGAACGACATAGCCATTAACAGGAGCACATTTTTCGACAAGCTTTTCAAGTGCCGGGTCTTTCAGATCCCTGCGAACGAACACTCGTGTCAGAGACGAATAGCGAGAAGGGACGTCGCTCATCGGTTCGACTTTGAGATCGCCCTTATTGTTTCTGACTTTTCGTACGATTCCTATCAAAACAAAATCTTCCACACCTGTTCCCGATTGAAACAAAATTGAGAATTCCGTCAGCGAATTAGCTGGATGAAATTCGATTCAGAACCCTGCGCGGGACGATTCCGCGACTGGCAGCCTACTACTTGTCAATTATTTCGAGAATCGCGCGTTTCCCTTCGCGGGCAGCAACTGCGCTCAAGAGTGTCCGAATTGCGTTCGCGGTTCTTCCCTTACGGCCGATCACTTTTCCGACGTCATCCTGATCTACCTTAAGTTGAAAGACAACCTTGTTCGCTTCCTTCTCGTCCTGAGTCAACTGAACGTTATCAGGTTTGTCCACGAGTCTCTTAATAACGAATTCAACGAAGTCATGCATTGCGGACCTCCTTTTTCACCTGAGCCTGATATCCACTCCGTCGAAGCGATCCACCTGGTCAGTGGGAATCGACGAACTGTATAGTTAGCTTCCTGACCAAAATACAGGAAGGAGAACAGTTGAACTTCGGGCGAATGCTTCATGCGCCTTCTGTCGAGCAACGGACCTGTTGAAGTACAACTAACCACAATGCATCTCTGAATTCGTTTAGGCGGCCGGTTGTTCCTGTGTAGCCGGAGCTGCCGGTTGCGTCTGGTTACCTTCTGCGGCGGGTGCGCCTTCAGCCGCCTTCTTAGCTTTTCGCGTAGCTTTTCTTCGCTGCTTGCGCTCGGCATCCCGCGCAAGTTTGGCTTCCTGCCCGGCCTGCCATTCGGCAAGTTTCTGAGCAACAGCCGGTTCATCCAGTCCTTTTTTCAGTAAGTACCATTTGTACCACAGGCCGGACTTGCGGAGCAAGCTGCGGACAGTGTCGGTCGGGAGGGCGCCGCGACGAAGCCACCTGAAGGCCTTCTCTTCATTGATGTGTATCTCAGCCGGATTGACACGCGGGTTGTATGTCCCGACCATTTCTATAAAACGCCCGTCGCGTGGTGAACGAGAATCCGCTGCCACTACCTTGTACGATGGCTGATTCTTTCTTCCTGTCCTGCGCAATCTTAATCTTACCGCCAAATTTTCCTCCGAGTTTTAAAGCGGAAACCGCATGTTGGCCAGTGCTCCCTTTCCAAGTTTACCTTTGGAAAGAGTCTTAAACATCTTTTGCATTTCCGAGAATTGTTTCAATAATCTGTTTATGTCTTGAACAGTTGTGCCGCTTCCCGCAGCAATCCTTTTCCTCCGCCTGCCGTCGATGATCTGCGGCCGTTCCCTTTCCTGGATAGTCATGGAGCTGATCATCGCGTCAATCCTGGTGAGAGCCTTCTCGTCGACCGATGCGTTCCTGACTGCACCCGACACTCCCGGGACCATCGACAATACATCCTTCAAAGATCCCATCTTCCTGATTTCCTTGAGCTGATCCCGAAAGTCCTCAAGGGAGAATTCATTCCGTCTCAGTCGACGCTCGAGTTTTTCAGCTTTCTTCTCGTCAACCTGCGCCTGCACTTTCTCGACGAGAGTGACCACGTCGCCCATCCCGAGGATTCTTGAGGCCATCCTGTCCGGGTGAAATACTTCAAGCTGGTCGAGTTTCTCGCCAAGGCTGACAAACTTGATCGGCTTCTGAACGACCGACCTGATGGACATCGCCGCTCCACCGCGCGCATCGCCATCCAGCTTCGTCAAGACAACCGCGTCGAAGTTGAGGCGGCGGTTGAACTCCTGCGCCGTGTTCACGGCATCCTGCCCCGTCATCGAATCTACGACGAAGAAAATCTGATGGGGACTCACGGCTGATTTAACTGCCTCGGCTTCTCTCATCATTTCCTCATCGAGATGGAGCCGGCCCGCGGTGTCTATGATAGCAATGTCGCGTGCGTTCTTTTTCGCGTACTCGATTGACTGCTTCGCGATGTCGACGGCGGTCGCTCCGCGCTCGAGGTAGACCGGAATAGCTATTTGTTGACCAAGCATCTCAAGCTGGTCGACGGCAGCGGGCCTGTGAATGTCGCAGGCGACAAGCAGCGGGTATCTCCCCTTCGACTTTAAATGCTCGGCGAGTTTCGCGGCGAAAGTAGTTTTCCCCGAACCTTGAAGACCTGCAATCATGATGACGTTGGGAATGACTTCAGTAAGCTGGAGATCGCTTGTAGTACCGCCGAGGAGTTGTACTAATTCGTCGAAGACTATCTTGACGAACACCTGACCGGGGTTAAGGCTTTTTGCGACGTCGCGACCAATCGCCTTCTTCTGAATTTCGTCGGTGAACTGGCGCGCGACTTTATAATTTACGTCTGCCTCGAGCAGCGCCCGGCGCACCTCTCGCACCGCATCACTAACGTTCTCATCAGAAATGCGTGCCTGCCCGCTAAAGCGGCGGAAAATAGAGTCGAATTTTTCGGAAATTTGTTCAAACATTTTTCGAAGACTTCAAAAATTGCTTGGAAATTTACAAAAAATAAGACTTTGTTGCAAACGCGAAGGTCAGATGGTAGCCAGTTGCATCAATGTGATAGGAAAAAGGCGGCTCGAGCGAGCCGCCTTGATTCTCAGACCGTAGGTCCAGCCTTTATAACTTCGGGCGGGCAACCCTCCTCGAACTTCTTGAAGTTTTCAATGAAGCGCGAAGCGAGTTGCTTGTATTTGTTCATGTACTCGCTCTTGCTCGGCCAGGAGTTTGAGGGGTCTAGAATGTTCGATGGAACCCCGTCACATGCCAGCGGAACCTGGAACCCGAAAATGGGATCAGTCACGAACTTCGACTTGAGGAGTTCCCCGTTTAGGGCAGCATTGAGCAAGGCACGCGTATAACCTATGCTTATTCTCTTCCCGACGCCAAAAGCTCCACCAATCCATCCGGTGTTGACCAGCCAGCAGCTCACGCCGTGATTGATGATCTTCCGCTTAAGTATGTCGGCGTAAAAGTACGGATGGTGTACCATGAAAGGAGCGCCGAAGCAGGTGCTGAACGTCAGCTCGGGTTCCTTCCCGAGGCCGACTTCTGTGCCCGCGATCTTTGAAGTGTATCCGGAAATAAATTGGTAGATCGCCTGGTCAGGGTTCAACTTCGCAATCGGCGGCATGACGCCAGAGGCGTCGCAGGTAAGTAGAATGATGTTCTTCGGATGCCCGCCCCGCTTCTCGGGCACTGCGTTCTCAATGTAGTCGAGCGGATAAGAACCGCGAGTGTTCTCCGTGATCGATTCATCATCGAGATCAACCATCCTGGTGACCGGGTCGAACACGACATTTTCAAGAATCGAACCGAACATCTTCGTGGTCGCGTAGATCTGCGGCTCGGCAGATTCCGAAAGCCGGATCACCTTTGCATAGCAGCCGCCTTCGTAATTGAAGACACCATCGTCACTCCAACCGTGTTCGTCATCCCCGATCAATCTCCGTTTCGGATCGGCTGACAAAGTGGTTTTTCCCGTCCCAGATAGCCCGAAGAAGATTGCAGAGTCACCGTCTTTGCCAATGTTGGCTGAGCTGTGCATAGACATGACTCCCTGCAGGGGGAGCAAATAGTTGAGGATAGTGAAGACTGATTTTTTAATTTCTCCTGCGTAAGCTGAATTTCCGATTATGCATACTCTTCTCGCAAAATTCAGCACGATAAAAGTCTCCGATCCCGTTCCATCGATCTGGGGAATGGCTTTGAAAGAAGGAACGGCGATCACAGTGAAATCCGGAACGTGTCTCCTGTATTCTTCGTTCGTTGTAGGAAGAATGAACATGTTGCGCGCGAAGAGGGCATGCCAGGCTTTTTCAGCGATGATCCTGATCGGCATTTGATATTCGGGATCGGCGCCGACATGGCAGTCCTGAACGAATAAGTCTCTTCCCTGGAGAAAACCGAGGAGACGGTTATAAAGGCCGTCGAACTTTTCAGAGCTGAAGGGTTTGTTATACTGTCCCCACCAAATCTGACTTTCCGTCGAGGGTTCCTTCACTATATACTTGTCACCGGCGGCTCGCGCAGTATGTTTACCGGTGTTTGCGACGACCGGGCCGTGATGAGTTATCCTGGCTTCTCCTCGGAACGTTATTTCTTCATATAGCGATTCGGTCGGAAGGTTCCAATACGACATCCTCAGATTCGAGATGCCGTGGTTGTCCAGACCGTAGTCGCTCTTCAAGGCTTTGGCTTCGCCTTCTGCGGGAGTTTTTATGTTCAGAAGATTATTCATAGCCAGTCCCTCACGAGTTTTCTTTCTCCTATGTAAATTTCGGTCGGTGAGCTCGGATCGACAGCCCATTTAATTCTCTCGATTCCTTCAGTGATGTCTTTGATCGACCCGGAATAGCTGATCCTCAAATGTCCTTCCATCCCGAATTCCTTACCAGGTACAGTTACGACGAGAGCTTTCTTCAGTAGGAGTTCTGAAAGTGCGACAGAGTTATTCGAGTAAGCACGGAAGTCGGGAAGACAATAATAAGTCCCGTCCGGTTTCGTGACTCTCACGCCCTTGAATGAATGAAGCTCCTGCATCATCACGTCGCGATTATTCTCGAGAGTCAGCCGCAGACTTTCGACGGCGCTTTGAAGACCCGTCAACGCGCCTTCGGCCGCCGCCTGCAATAGCACCGCCGTGCAGGAAGTGATCTGGCTTTGAACATTAGTCATAATTTCCACGAGGCTCCGGCTTGCCACCGCCCAGCCAATCCTGAAGCCGGTCATGCCGTACAGTTTCGAAACACCGTTTACGACGATTATATGGGTCGACTCAATGTCCTTCTTGGTGAACTTGTAAGCGGATGGCGTCTTCTTCCCGTCGAACACCAGCTTGTGGTAAATGTCATCCATGATGATATAGATGTTCTTCTTCTCGCAGTATTCAACCAGCTCCGCTATGAATGCTTCGGGATACATCACCCCGGACGGATTGTTGGGGCTGTTGACAATTATGGCTTTGGTATACGAACTGACTGCCTTGAGCACATCCTCCATTCGCGGATAGAAGCTGCCGTCTTCGGGTGTTACCACTACTGGCACGCCATAGACCATCTTCACCATTTCAGGGTAGCTAACCCAATACGGCGCCAGAATTATGACTTCGTCCTGGGGGTTTATTAGTGAATAGAGGACATTATAAACAGATTGCTTTGCTCCTGCAGATACAATCACATTTTCTGGAGCAATAATACGGTCGTAATTCTCTTCCGTGTATCTGATGATAGCCTTTTTCAACGACGGTATCCCGTCCGTCGGCGTGTACTTGATATCTGCGGTAGTTAACTTGGCCGCAGCCGACAGGATTGCCGAAATCGGAGCTTTGTTTTTTGGTTCACCCGCTCCAAGGTGAATTACTGCTTCGCCTTTCTCTCTTAGCAATCTGGCTTCTTCATTCAGCTTTAGTGTCGGCGATTCAGCAATAGACTTCGCAAGCTGACTTACGCTCATTCTCTCTTCAACTCCTTTTGGATTTCAATCAGTGCAAACTAGTCAGGCGGAATTACTGTTCCTGAGTTTTCTATCTCTATTCTTTTAGATAATTACGGGCGGCGATGCCCGTGGCGATTGCTCTCATGATCCCTCCATATCGGGGCGGCACAGTCCTATCACAATCGGTTCCGCACCGGGACGAGATCCAAACAAAATTGGAAGAACTCTTTGTTCAGCACGCCGTGTCTGCAGCGATCCTCTGGCGGCCACGCTCGATGAAAAGAGGCACGAGCACGGCTACAACGGATGGACTGACCCAGGAAGCGCTGCGGAACATACTGCTAACCACTCCTTCTCTCACACTTTGATAATAAAGATTTTGTTGAATTCCTGCAAGCGTCAGGCTTGAAATGACGATTGAGACCGGCGCAAAAATCCCGGCAAGCTTGTTTTTTCGGCGAAACAAGAGTAAAATACATGCTACAGAGTCAAAACTAATATCGGACGAACCATGAATTTCAAGTACGTCAATCGCTACATCGCTTTAACAATTTTCCTACTCACTCTAACTCTCTACCGGATGACATCTCAGTCATCGGTGGCGTTCTGGGATTGCGGTGAATACGCAGCGGCAGCTCCCGCACTCGAGGTACCACATCCCCCCGGCGCTCCATTGTTTGTTCTGGCCGGCAGAATCGCGATGATGACTCCTTACGTCAGTGATCCGGCGTTGAGGCTGAACCTGATCTCTGCACTCACGAGTGCGCTGACAATCATGTTTCTCTACCTGATCGGCGTGAGAGTGATTTCTCGCTGGAGAGGCTTCCCATCCGATACAAACTCTTCCCTCGTTGTGTTCGGATCTTCAGTCATCGGCGCTCTCTCGTTTTCAGTGACCGATACGTTTTGGTTCAACGCAGTCGAGTCGGGTCTCTTTGCCACAAGCATGTTCTTTGTGGCCATCGTCATATGGCTCGGAATGGTGTGGTACGAAAAGGCCGACGAACCCGGAAGCCAGCGTTACCTCCTCCTTGCCGCTTACATCATGGGTCTGTCCATCGGCATCCATCAACTTAGTCTGCTCGCTTACTTCACGATAGCGCTTTTCATCTATTTCAAATATTATGAATTCGAGTGGAAATCATTTCTAAAATTCGGGCTCATCACCGCACTCTCCTTCATGGTCATCTACCCGGGAATCGTTAAGTGGCTTGCCCAGATCCTGAACGGAGATTTGAAAACAGGGCCGTTCGACATTTCCCACAGCATCATCATCCAGCTCATACCTCCGGGCCTGATAGCTGCGGCAATCTATGGCGTGCGGAAGGCGGAGAGAACAAGGCATTGGATTCTTGGTACTGCGATAATGGGGGGACTTCTTATCATCCTTGGTTACTCGACGTACACTCTGGTATTTGTTCGGTCGAACGCTCACACGCCGATAAATGAGAATAACCCGAGCAATCTCGCGCGTCTCGTGACCTACCTGAATCGCGAACAGTACGGCGAACAAAGGATGTGGCCACGTATGTGGAGCAGTGATCCACAGTATACTGAGAGATACAAGAATTATTCATCCGACCTTGATTACTTCTTAAACTTCCAGCTCGGTCACATGTATCTCAGGTACATAGGGTTCAATTTCATTGGCCGGACAAGCGACATTCAGGATGATCCCGTGGCTTTTTCAAGTCCCTCGCCGGGCCGATATGACGGCCGCACCGGTTTCCCCACCAGGTTCTTCGCCATACCTCTTTTCCTGTCGTTGTTCGGAATCTGGTACCATGTAAAGAAGGATTGGAAATTTGGACTGGCATTCTTAACGCTCTTTATCATGATGGGACTAGCGCTAGTCGTCTTTTTCAATATGCAGAATCCTCAGCCGAGAGAACGTGACTATTTCTTCGTCGGCTCGTTCTTCGTTCTTGGAATGTGGCTAAGCGTAGGAGCTGCCGGAATCCTCGAGTACTTTTCCGAGAAGATGAAAGAAAGCGACCGAAGAAATCTAATCGTCGCGGGTACAGCAGTCGTGATTTTCGGTATCTCTCCTGTAAATTTGTTTTCGCAAAATCTTTACGTTCATAACAGGCACAACAATTTTGCGCCGTGGGATTATTCTTACAACATACTCCAGTCGTGCAAACCGAACGCGATCCTTTTTACAAACGGCGATAACGACACCTTCCCCCTCTGGTACTTGCAGGAGGGCATGGGAATCAGAACAGATATAAGGATAGTCAACCTCAGCCTCGTTAACACTGACTGGTATATTCTCCAATTGAAAAACGAAAGGCCGCACGGTGCGATGAAAGTGCCGATCAGTCTGACCGACGATGAGATCCGGAACATTCAGCCGATCCAGTGGCGGACAAGGTCCTTTAAGTTGGCGGTTCCAAAAGAAGTTTACGCGGCATTCGGAATTACCGACACTAGCATCACGAATCGCGGCTTAATCCAATATGACCTACGGCCTACCTTGCAGGTCGGAGACGTTGAAGCGCTGCGTGTCCAGGACATAATCATGCAGAACATCATCCAGACGAACGCTTGGAAAAGGCCGGTCTTTTACGCTGTCACGGTATCACCGGATAATTTCATCGGCCTGGGGCGATATCTGGAAATGCAGGGTCTAGCACTTGAGCTTAGACCGGTGCAAAACGGCAACCCGAATGAAGACTACACGATCAATGAGCCCATTACGCAGGAGTGCTTCATGAATCAGCCGGTGCGATACGCGACGGACCCTCAGTATGGATTTCTATTTACAAACCTTAACAAACCGAGCATTTACTACGACGATAATGTCCGCATGCTAATGGTAAACTATCGCTATGGTTACATGAGGCTTGCCAATTATTACATGATGCGTCGAGATTCGACGGATGCGCTCTCCGCGCTCGACACGATGGAGGCGAGAGTGCCCATTGAGGCAATCCCGATGAACTACCGCCTGTTAAGCGACGTCGCAAGAATGTATTATGGCGCGGGCGACACCGCTAAATTCTACAGGTATGCCGCTGTGGTAGAACGCGATGCTCTTGCAGCAATAAAGGAAAACCCAAAAGACGTCCAGGGGTACTATAATCCTTATGGAGTTCTGCTGAGCCTTTACGCACTGGAGAATAATTACGCAAAGTCGCTGGACATTCTAAAGCAACTCCAGGATCTCTTCCCCAACGACAGATCGTTGGCTGACGAAATCGCGAGGACCGAACTAAAGTTGAATGCAACTCAATCCCCGTTAGACTCCACACCTCTCCCCAAGCAGAAATAGAACAAAGTTCCATTCGCTAGATAGCGGTGGGAGTTGAAAGACTCTCACCGCTTTTTTCTGGCTAGTGATCTGTAGCTTTCAGGCTATTTGAGGATGACCTGGTTGCCTCACTTGCCCAGGATTCGCTCGAGCGTCTTGTCGAGCTCTGCACCGCGAAGCTCGTTATTCATCGCCACAATCTTCCCTTTACTGTCGACAAGTACGGGGCGCGGTATGGCAACCACATCGAAGTCCTTGCAGATCGTGTTCTCCCAATCGCCAACAAACGCATGAAGCCATGGCATCGGCCACTTATCTTTCCTGAACGCAATTACATCGGCAGGTGAAGCGTCAAGGGAAATGCTGAGTATTATGAATCCCTTATCTTTGAATTTGTTGTAGGCATCATGAAGGTGCTTCATCTCTCCCACGCAAGGACCGCACCATGTCGCCCAGAAATCGACGATGTAAGTCTTGCCCAGTAGACTCTCATTCGTAATCAAACGGGTTGAGTCGTCAAACGATTTTATTGAGAAATCCGGGACCGGCATACCCGCCCCGATCTTACCCTCCCTGACATATCTGAGTTTTGCTCTCTTTCCCTGGGGAGTATCCTTCAGCTGATTCACGAGTATATCGTAATACTTTGCCGCATCCTCTCTTTGATTGTTGTATTTCGCATCGATGAATTCATTGAACACGAGAGAAGCTTTCGCGCTCTCATCGGGATTTTCTGAGATATAACGATCGAAATAACTTCCTTCCTTACCCACCGCCGTGGAGCCAAAACGGAGTATGAGGTTTGGATCAATCGACCAGGCTGGAGACGATGGCGGAATTCTGGCAAGAGTTTTTGCCGTTTCGGATGAATCAAACTGTCCGGACATCCCGCAAAGCTCCAGGTAGTTCACCAACAGGCCCTCTCGGACGAGCGAATCGGTCTCCTTGTCCAGCCGCGACTTCACTTCAGAGATATCAATTGATGCATCATACCTGAATTGTGAAATGTCTTTTCCGCTCTTCCGGAACTCTGTCTCAGCGGCAGCCACTTTCTCCTGATATCTCTGCCAGTCTTCTGCCAGCCCGGACATCTTAGCTATCCTGGTGTCGGGATTCACAAATTTAACAAATGCGGGCTCGCTAGCTCGGACAATCAACGCCGTGTCAAAGATGATTCGCGCAATTCCGTTCACGGGTATCACGATCGATTTGTAATCCCCGCCACCGTCGTACGCATAACGTGTGGAATTAGTCCCATTGATCGACCTGCCGGACTTTTCAACTCCGATGAGCTGGTACGCAAGCGAATCGGCCGTCGCCTTGAACTCTAACGCATATCTTCCGTCACTTCCCTTTTGCAACGGGACAGCGCTCTCGAATGAAAAATTATTAAAGTCGCCGACGACTTTAACGCCACTTAGATCCTCTGCGTACTCGTAGCCTTTTAACCGCACGTCGATCCCTACCGTAGATTGTCCCTCCACGAAAAGCAAAACGTCATGCATGTAATGATCGACACCGGTGTACCTCACCGTCCACACGCCTGCAGTATCGATGAGGAATGAGTAGCTACCATCTTTACCGACCTGCACAGATTTGACAGCAGATGCACCGTCTTTCATCAGGAAAATGTTAGCTGCCTTGAGTGGCTTGCCATCGTGCCCGAATAATTTTCCCTTGACGGTCGTCTGTGCGTTTATTGTACTGAGACACATTGCAAACATCACACCGAGAAGCAGTGACTTCCACATTTCAACCTCCGTTACAGATTCATTTCAGGAAAATGTGAGGAGCATTCTGGATCGTTTCATTTGCCGGCTGTCGTAGAAGCATCGGCGGGCAAATGATGCGCATTGTCCGGATTCATTTCGGGTAACCGATCGTTTGCGACAGGATGACCTTCTCGTTCGCCTTCAGGCCTGCGGCCTTCGCGAATTCTTCCCTGTTGATCGATCCCCGTACGACACAAGCAAGTCCCTCCGATGCGCAGTAGAGATAGACATTTTGCGCAATGAACCCACAATCCGCCGCGGTGTAAAGAGTTTGGTCTTCCGGCGATGCGCGTCCTGTCTTGGATAGATCCGACACGTAAACGAGGTCGACCGGAGCATCTTTAACAAATCCCTGGGTGCCTGTCTTCCCTCGCATATCATCTTTCATCACAAGCTTTAGAGACTGTGTCTGTGCGTCGTAAAGATACAAACCGTCGGCCAGTGCGACGTAAATCTCTGTTTCCTGCCAGTTCATTGCCGAAGGCGCAGTCCTGTGGCCGTCCGGTCTGTTCACTCCGAACGCCGCCCATAGAAGATTCGACAGAACTTGCGACGGCAACGGCTTGGAGTCGAACGCCCGCGATGTGTGTCTTAACTTCAGCGCCTGCATCAACGGCTTGCCTCCAGTTGTGTCCGGCGCGGGAAGTGAAATAGATGACGACTCCTGGCAAAACCCATTGACATTCATTGCCAGAAGACAAACGGTTAGAAGCGTGATAATACGTTTCATAAACAGCTCCCTTATTTTTTATTTGAAGCAATCTGACGACTTATATTGACACGACTTCCTGCATTACCCGCGCGCCTGCGCACTCAGAATGACTACTGGCGCGCGACGATGACGGCTATTTCAATTCCTTATAGCGGAAACATGAAGCAACGTGGTCATTCACCATTCCGGTTGCCTGCATGTGCGCGTAGCAGATCGTCGAGCCGACAAATTTGAATCCCCTCGCTTTCAAATCCTTACTGAGAGAATCCGATTCTTTTGTACTCGCCGGGATCTGCTTCAATGTTTTCCATTTGTTGACGATCGGCTTTCCTCCGACAAACTCCCAGATGTACTTGTCAAAAGTGCCAAACTCTTTTCTCACGTCGATGAACATTCGCGCATTCTGAATCGCCGATTCTATCTTCAACCTGTTCCTGACTATTCCTGCGTCAGAGAGAAGACTTCTGATTTTTCTTTTGTCGTAAGAGGCAACCTTCTCAAAGTCGAAGTTGTCGAATGCCTTTCTATAATTCTCCCGCTTCCGGAGGATCGTTATCCAGCTTAATCCTGCCTGTGCACTTTCGAGGACGAGGAACTCAAACAGCAGCCGATCGTCGTGCACCGGTACACCCCATTCGTTGTCGTGATAATTTATGTAAAGCGGGTCGGTCGTGGACCACGGACATCTGCCCGGAGACTGAAGCGCTTTGTCGGTCATTAGTTTACCGCCACTCGTGGACCGTATTCATTTGAGTTCTTCAAACTCGCCTGTCTTCTTGTTTTTCCTGACGTTGTGCCATTCGAAATGCCTGCCGTTCATTGCGATATAGACTCCATGAGGAAGCGTTTCAGCGAACGCCAGGGCGCTTCCGAGATTGAACAGCCCATCGGAACTCCCGAATTTATAAGGTATCATTGCCCCCGTGAGTATTATCGTCTTATCGCTTATCGATTGCCCCAAAACTCTCGCCGTCAACTCCATCGTGTCTGTGCCATGAGTGATAATGATCTTATCCTCACTGCACCGCTCGCAGTTCTCCAGGATTATACGGCGGTCGTGGTCCGTCATGTCGAGGCTGTCGATCATCATCAAAGTCCTTATGTCGACAGATACTTTGCATCTCCCGAGCCTTAACATTTCGTGAAGATGTGTGTCCTTGAAGTAGAGCGTGCCGTTCAGCTCGTTATATTCTTTGTCGAAGGTTCCGCCGGTAACGAACAATCGTACGGTCATGGTGCTGGAATTTAACAGTCTCATTCCGAAAGACCCAATCCGGCGGTAATCAAAAGATCAAATGATTTGCAATCAAGTTTTTTAAGCTAATGACGATATATTGAATTGAATATCCATATAGTCGTAATTTCTAGCGGCAACTGCGAATGCGGCTGGAAGATAAAACATTTGCAATCCATACTCTTCCCTGAGCGAGTATAATTTTGTCATCGGATGGATTGGTGATATGCAGCTCTGACGTGAGTCGGGGCAGTAACCTTTTGCGCGAACGAAAACTGAGGTAAGAATGGCAAAAAGAAGATTTCCCGATTTATTTTACAATAGTGTTAGTATGGCTGGAGCGATCATCGCTTCTGTGACGTTCGGAACTATACTCGTTCTGATGCTTATCGATCTGATCTGGAGTTCTCTCCCGCCATATTTCGGAATCGTCACTTACATACTTCTCCCGAGCGTTTTGATTCTCGGCCTTGTTATTATTCCGGCCGGAGCATTTCTCCAGAGGAAGCGTTTGCGAAGGGCGATCGAAGAAGGAACTCCCAGTCTCCCAAGGATCGATCTTAATGACAGGCGGCAACGCACCGCGTTCTTCCTGTTCTCAACGGGGACACTCCTTCTCATGCTTTTCAGCGCGATCGGCGGTTACAGGGCGTTCGAGTTCACAGAGTCGGTCACCTTCTGCGGCAAGATTTGCCACGATGTCATGGAACCAGAGTACACGACTTACCTCCACTCGCCTCACGCACGTGTCGCGTGCATTCAGTGCCATGTCGGTCCCGGCGCAAGTTGGTATGTTAAGTCGAAACTATCGGGCGCCTACCAGGTTTATTCTGTAATATTCCATAAATATCCTCGACCCATACCGACACCGATCAGGAACCTGCGTCCGGCAAGAGAAACTTGCGAGCAGTGTCACTGGCCGCAATCGTTCGTGGGCGAGAGAAGGATCACAAGGGCGTTTTACCTGGAGGATTCTTCGAACACGCGGTGGACATTGGACATGTTAGTGAAAATCGGCAGGAGCACTTCCGGCGAGGCACAGCGACCGCCCGTCCACTGGCATGTAACTCACACGGTCCAGTACTTGCCCACCGACTCGAGCTCACAAACCATTCCCTGGGTCCGGGTTGTCGATACGACAGGCAAGAGCGAAGTATTCGAGACGAGCAACAATCCCTTCACTCCCGATTCGATTCAGAAAATTTCCATTAAGACAATGGACTGCATGGATTGCCACAACCGCCCGACTCATGTCATAAAGACACCCGGCGATGCGGTAAATGATGCGATGTCAGCAGATCAAATTGACCCTACGATTCCATGGATTAAGCAAACCGCAGTCAACGCACTTGTGCCCCGTTACGAGAACACAAAAGACGCAATGGACAGCATAGGGATATATGTCGATTCATTCTACAAAGAAAAGTACCCGGAATTAGTCACTACTCGAGCCGCTCAGATCGCTCAGGCGGTGGCCTCAGTTCAAAAAATCTACAGAAACAATTTCTTTCCGTACATGAGAGTCGACTGGCGGGCGTATAACGATGACATCGGTCATGAGAATTTCCCGGGATGTTTCAGGTGTCATGATGGAAACCACAAGAACGCGGACGGGCAGATCATACCAAACAAATGCGAGACTTGCCACGTGATCCTCAACCAGGGAGCTAAACTCGAGGAATCGATCAATCTCGCCGGTATTGAGTTTCAGCACCCGACGGATATCGGCGACGCATGGAAAACCGGATCGTGCACCGATTGTCACGACGGCACGCAGTAATCCCGACACAAGTTCAAAGTATTGACGAGAAAAATGCCGGCTCACTAAACCCGCCGGCATTTTTATCTTGTGAAGGCACTACTTTTGGAGACGAGATATGGCTTTTCTTATCAGAACGAAAAGCGCGGCTACGAATATCGATGACAGGATTCCCCAGTACATTCCCGCGCGGAAGCTCGCGAAAGTATTCATGAAGTATGACGAAAAGACGCTCCCTGCCTCCGTAAAAAACCACGACCAGATAAATGCGCCAACCAGGTTGTATATCACGAAGATTCCGGCTCTCACGTCGTAGACGCCAAGTGCTATCGCGATTACATTTCTGATCCCGTAGAAGAATCTGGCGATCAGCATAATCGGCGAACCGTAGCGCCTGACTACCCGCGATGTCCGCTCAATTTTTTCTTCAAACCTCATACGAAGAAATCGCCATTTCTTCCAGAGAAGTCTCCCGGCGTAGTAGTACAGCATGTTTCCGACGAAAGAGGCAACAGTCCCCAGGATGACTACTCCGGTAAGTGAGACCGCGCCTGTCCGTGCCAACGCAACTCCCGTGAAGAGCCCGAATTCACCTGCGAACGCGACGGTCAAAAAGACAGTTACGTAGCCGTTGTGATAGATGAACTGTTCCACATTGTAACATACTAAACACGAACCTGGAAATCATTTTAGACCGACAAGGGCTTATCTTGAATCTCCACGTACCCTTCTTTAGATTCAACTTGATGAGGAAGTCTTCGTTGATAATTATATTGATTGCAATTCTTCTGGCATTTGCAACCGAATCGAATGCGCAGAAGACGAGTGCGTTCAGGATTGCACGCCTGAAATACGACGGAGGCGGTGACTGGTACAACGATCCGCTCGAAGAAGCCACACTTCTACAGTTCGTCAAACAGCACACCAATATCGACGTGGATCCAAATTACTACTATGTCGATATCATGAGCGACGATATTTTTACTTACTCATTTCTTTTTATGACCGGGCACGGCAACATCAGATTTTCTGACGAGCAGGCCAACCGGCTCCGACAGTATCTTGAGAACGGCGGTTTTCTCTACGCGGATGACGATTACGGCATGGACGCTTCCTTCAGAAGAGAAATAAAGAAGGTCTTCCCGGACAAACAGCTCGTGGAGCTTCCCTTTTCGTTCGGACTCTACAATTGTGTTTATGATTTTCCAAACGGGGTTCCGAAGACCCATAAACATAACGGGCTTCCTCCGCAAGGATTCGGAATCTTCCTGGGAAAAAGACTCGTTGTGTATTACACTTATGAGAGCAATCCTTCGGACGGCTGGGATCCGCCGGAAGTACATGGTGATCCGGAATCAAAACGTCTCGAAGCACTTGAGTTCGGAACTAATCTTGTCTATTGGGCATTGACGCATTAAGAGATGGAAGAGACCTTTTCGGATAGCAGAAACAGCGGAGTATTCACTTCGCTGCAGCACATCTACAAAAGAAAAACGCTCTCCCAAATCGCGGCGTCATGCTTGTCGGTGGCATCAGCGTTACTTCTGGCTGTCACCATCGCTGCGGTAATACAGATTATTTTCAATTTTGGAGTCGCCGGCCGCGCTGTCCTCTTTTTTCTTGATGCGACCATAATTGTGGCAGCCACTGTCAGATTTTTATTTTCGCCCGTCTCCCGATATTTCAGGGGACCGAGCGCCGATGATATCAGGATCATCGCGCTTGAGGCGGGGAGCCGGTTCCCCGACCTTAAGGACAGACTCAGGAACGCGGTTGAACTGCTCCCGGGCGAATCGACTCCTTTTTATTCGCTCGACCTCGCTAGCGCGTATGTCGACACGATTTTCGAGCGTGCGTACCATCTTGACATAGGCTCATCGCTTAAATATCCTACAGGCAAAAGACCGAAGTTGATCTTTGTCTCATCGTTGATCATATCGCTATCGAGCTTTCTATTGTTCCCCTCACAATTTCCCGGCGCGATAGCCAGGATTGTGAACTTCAGCGAGAAATACGCCGCGCCGGATGAATTCGCCATCACCGTGCGTCCGGGCGACATCCAGGTCTCGAGGGGCGACTCACTCAATATCGATGTAACGCTCTCGCTTGTCTCTGCTCGAAGACTTCCTGCCTACATTACATTAAGCGAAAAGTACTCCGATGAAAAAGACTTTGAGAGATACCGTTTGAAAATGAGTTCGCCGGGACGGTACCAGTTTCAATTACCTAACCTGAGAGAGGATGTGAGTTATTTTCTCACCGCCGGTGAACAGAACACCGACGAGTATCATGTCAAGGTGGTCGATTTGCCGCTAGTTCAGAGCTTCAGTGTCATGCTCTTATACCCGGGTTACACGGGCAAATCTGCAGAGACTCTTCAGGACAACATCGGAGATTTTAGCGCGCTCATCGGAACACGCGCTGAGTTTTCATTGAGAACGAGCAAGGAACTCGACTCGGCAAAAATTGAGTTCGGAGATACAACATCGAGCCGTTTCGTGGTTAGCGGCACGAATGCGACAGGGGTTTTTGTCATAAGGAACTCAACCACCTACAGATTCCGGCTCGTAGATCGCGACAGTCTTGCCAACAGAGATCCGATCATTTACAGCATACAGGCCTTGAACGACGATTTCCCGACATGCGAACTTACGTTTCCGGCCAAAGATATAGATCTGAATCGCGACATGCGCCTTCCGGTCGGGATCAGGATCGGCGACGATTACGGATTCACAAAATTGTTTGTCGAATACAAACTGGTTTATTCAAAGTACATCTCACCCGATACTCTCTATCGCCGCATCGAAATCCCGTTGCAGGATAAGTCGGCGGGACAGAAAGACATATCATATACATGGGACCTGTCGCCGCTCAGCCTTGTCCCTGAAGATGTGGTCGCATATCGCGCGGAAGTTTTTGACAACGACGAGGTGAAAGGTCCGAAATCAGCTGTTAGCGCTGAATACCAGGTCCGCCTCCCATCGCTGCAGGAAGTGTTCTCATCCACAGACAGCGAACATGGCGATCTCTTTTCAAAAGCTGAGAATGTGTTGAAAAGCTCCGACAACCTGAAAGACCAGCTCGACAAGATATCTCAGGACATGAAGACCCAGTCGCAGCAGCTGAGCTGGGAGCAGCAAAAGAAGATGGAGAGCACGCTGCAGAAGTATCAGGAGTTGCAGGCCAAGGTGGATGACGTCAAGAAGCAGGTCGAGTCGATGACACAAAAGATGCTCGAGAACAACATCATCTCGCCGCAGACGCTGGAAAAATACATGGAGCTTCAGAAAGCGCTTGAGGAGGTCAACTCGCCGGAGTTCCAGGAAGCCCTCAAGAAGCTTCAAGATGCGATACGATCTCTCAATCCGAATCTTGTACGCCAGGCGGCACAGAATTTCCAGATTAACGAAGAAATGCTGAAGCAAAGTATTGAACGAACGCTGAGTCTGATAAAAAGAGTTCAGATCGAACAAAAACTCGACGAGCTGATGAAGCGCGCCGAACAAATGTCTTCCGAGCAACAGAATCTCCAAAAGGCAACATCCAGTGCAGACTCCGGCAGCAGCTCTGAGCGGAACAGACTGGCCCAGAACCAGAAGCAGATTCAAAAGGATCTCGATGAAGCGAAGCAGAGTCTATCCGATTTGAAGAGGAAGATGAACGAGTTCTCTCAGGAAATGCCGACGCAGAAACTCGAGCAGGCGCAGGAATCGCTGGATACATCCGCGGCGTCACAGAAGATGGAATCGGCACAGCAACAGTTGTCGCAAGGTAAATTCTCGCAGGCATCGTCGACTCAACAGCAGATTACTGCCGCTCTCAAGAATTTCCAGCAGGACATTTTGCAAGTTCAAAAGGAGATGGTTCGGAACCAGCAGCGGGAGGCGGTCAACGCGCTCAGGAAGGCGCAGCAGAATCTTCTTGAGGTGTCAAAGAAGCAGGAGGAATTGCGTGACAAGACACAAGTCTCGATTCCAAACTCGGCTGAGTCAAGGTCTTTAGCAGACCAGCAGAATGAACTCATGCAAGAGCTCAACTACACGGCACAACAGATGATGCAGTTGTCCAACAAGAGTTTTTCCGTCACGCCGCAAATGGGCCGCCAGATCGGGCAGGCATATTCTGAAATGCAAAAGGCTTTAACAAACCTGCAAAGCCGGGGTCAACAGCCCGCTACAGATGCCCAGAGCCAGGCTATGGGTTCGATGAACGAAGCTGCGATGAACATCCAGAATACTCTCCAAGCAATGATGCAGGGACAGGGATCCGGCAGTACACCCTCGCTGATGCAACAGCTCCAACAACTCGCCGGAGAACAGGAGAACATCAATGCCCTGACTCAGAAGCTTGGTGAAAGCGGCGCACTATCGATGGAGCAACAGGCAGAACTTGCCAGGTTGGCCGCACAACAGGAAGCAATCAGGAAGTCGATCGAGCAGCTTTCGGACGAGGCTGCACAGTCGCAAGCACAGGATAAAGTCCTTGGCAATCTGGACAAGATCGCAGGCGATATGAAGGATATTGTGAAGGACATGCAGGGCAAGGAAATAAGCCAAGAGACCATCCAGCGCCAGGAAAAAATACTTTCAAGACTCCTCGACGCGGCGAGGTCAATCCGCCAGAGAGATTATGACAACCGACGCGAGAGCACACCGGGCGAAGACATGGCAAGACGAAGTCCGGCGAATATTGACTTGTCCAATGCAACATCAGAACAAGACCAGGAGATGCTCCGTCTGATCCGGAAGAATTTCCCACCTGAATACCAAAAAATCATTCTCAAGTACTACGAAATGCTGAAAAGGCTTCCCGAGTGAAACATGCACCCTGCGTGTAGTATGTTCGTGATTCGAGTGTTCCTTTGCACTCATCCGCTTTGCAATTGAAATGAAGTCCCTGCTAAATTGCAGAGCAGAGACAAAATTCCGATGAAATAGACATTATGGTACCGAACCAGGGATCAGATGATAGAAAGCGACGTATCCCGGGCAAATTCAAGCAGGTTCGCTCAACCGGCGACGGAAAAGTTCATATATCGCAGTTGAGGACAATACCCGCCTTCGTATACACAGCTGATGTCGGATCGTCGGATTTTTCTCCGAAGACGTGCGTCGGAGGTTTTGCGGAACTGACCGGATTTTCGGCGGAACAGTTCCTTCAGGGAGATTTTTACGAACGCACAATCGTCTCGTCCGAGGACCTTCACAAGCTGAAGAAGTTCCGCCGATCGCTTACGGGCGGGTCGGCTGGCGAGTCATTTGAATACACGATACTTACTCACTCGGGTGAGAAAATAAAAGTGAGCGAATATATGATGCTCCTCTACCGACACGACGGTCATGTGCTTACAGCAGGTCTGGTTGCACCGTCCGAATCCGGAGCACTCAAGGACTCACGATCGAGCCTGGCAGACTCGCAGTTGGAAGAACTCCGGCGTCTGAACGATCATCTAATAGAGGCGAATCAACTCAAAGACGAATTTCTTGCAAACACATCACATGAATTGAGAACTCCCCTCAATTCGATCATCGGCTTTCTAACCCTGATTACGGAGGGATATTATGAGAGTCCCGAAGAATTAAATCTCTTTGCGCACAATGCGCTTGAGAGCTCGTACCATCTGCTCAACGTAATAAACGACTTGCTCGACATATCGCGCATCGAATCAGGCAAGATGCATCTTCAAATCGAAAGAATCTATGTTGACGAATTACTAAGAGATGTATTTTCTTCATTCGAGATACAGGCTTCCCAGAAGAAATTGAAATTGGATTTTTCAATGAGCTCCACCCCGCTTTTCGCTTCCGCGGATCTCCGTCGCATTAAGCAGGTACTAATAAACGTGGTTGGTAACGCAATAAAGTTCACCGCAAAAGGAGGAGTCGACGTACGCGTTGAGCCGCGGGACGGAATGCTTTTATTCTCGGTCAGGGACAGCGGAATCGGTATCGAGAAGGATAAGCAGCGAAGATTATTTCAGAAGTTCGTCCAGGTTGAGGGGGACAGCACGCGGAGGTTCGGCGGGACAGGACTCGGGCTCGCTATATCGAAACACCTGATAGAAATGATGGGAGGAGAGATTTGGGTAAGCAGCAATGGATCAAATAAAGGGACTACGATCAACTTTACCGTGCCAGAACGGACAGAGGAGGATGAGTGAAGTACAGGGTTTTGATAGTTGATGACGACACGAATGCCCGAGTCATTCTCAATCGTGTGCTCGTAAAAGCGGGGTACGAGGTCAGGGAGGCAGCGAACGGGACCGACGCCCTCAACGCCGCAAAGGAATTCTCTCCGGACATAATGCTGATCGATTGGATGATGCCTGAGATGGACGGCGAGCAGCTCGCAAAAGCCATCAGAAACGATCAAACTTTAAAGTATACTTACATAATACTGCTGACTGCAAAGGGCGACGTCAAAGACAGGGTCCGCGGCTTGCAGGCCGGCGCCGACGATTTTATCACGAAACCTGCGCCTCATCTCGAGGTACTCGCCCGCATTGAAAGCGGAGTGAGGGTGCGCGAACTCCACGGCGAGATCCAGCAGCTGACGCGAAGGCTTGCGATACTCGAACTTTCGGCCACCGTCGGACATGAAATCAACAATCCGTTAAACGTCATCTATCTCGCCCTCGACATGATGCGGAAGTCTCTGAAGGCCGGTGAATACGACAAGCTCGAGAGAGGGATCGAACTGATAGCCGAAACTGCGGACAGATTGAAGCAGATCGCAAAGCAATTTATCGACCTGCGAGATCCCCAGAGCACAAATTATATTGATGAACTGAAGATGATCGACATACACAAGAAGGAAAATGATCCACGGTGAGTCGTTAAGAATGCCACCTCACCGTTCCGAGGGTGTGGTCCTTACGAAAGATTTGAACGGACGCTGACAGATGACCGTCCCTCGCTGGCGCGAGGGACGGTTTCGAGAAAACTTACTTGCCTTCCTCTTTCATCTTCAGCTTCAGCTCCTGCACCTCTTGACGAATCGTCTGGGCAAATTTCTTGAGTTCGCCCATATGTTTGCGCACGCGAGTTCCGGCTGCCTTGTTCTGCTTCTCGTAAAACTTACGGAAGTCTACTTCAAAGCTGCCTATGATTTGTTGAAGCTCTTCGTACTTTCCCATACGTGACTCCTTGTTTGGTTTGTTGATAGTTTAGGTGGTGTATTCACCGTTGATTTTGACGTAGTCATAGCTCAAATCACATGTAAACACTTCCGCGGACTCTCGTCCGGTATTGAGCTTGATCGTCATTTCTATTTCTTTCTTCGAAAAAAGACTCTTGATGGCAGCCGGGTCAACTTTCTGAGGTTCGTTTCCTCTGAACACGCAGACATTGCCGATCCTTAGCTCGACCTTTGAAGGATCGAATTCTACGTTGGAGTTCCCGACTGCAGAAATTACCCTGCCCCAATTCGGGTCGCCACCAAATATGGCGGTCTTGACAAGCGGAGAAACACCCACCGCCCGTCCAACCTTTACTGCGTCACCGAAGTTGGACGCGGACCGCACATTCAGTTTCATAAATCTCGTCGCGCCTTCACCGTCACGCACGATCATCATTGCGAGTTCACGCAAGATGGAAGTCAAAGCATCGAGAAACAGCCTGTAGTCCGAGTCACTCTTCACTGCGACTCCCGAAGCACCACTGGCGAGGAGAAAAACAGAGTCGTTAGTGCTCGTATCACCATCGACGGTGATGGTGTTGAAAGACCTGTCGACAGAAGCGGAGAGAGCAGAGCGTAATTTTGCTTCTTCAACTTTCGCGTCGGTGGTTACAAAGCATAACATCGTTGCCATATTCGGATGAATCATTCCCGCGCCTTTTGCGACACCGCCAATCCTATATTTCTTTCCCTTAGCGAGCGTGAATTCCGCCGCGACCTGCTTCGGAAACTTGTCAGTGGTCATGATGCTCTGCGCGAATATTGTATCGGAACCAGTCTTCAATTCCCTGGCAAGCCCTGGAAGACTGTCCACGATTTCGTGCACAGGCAATTGACGACCAATGACACCGGTAGAAGCGATCAAAACCTCATTCCGTGGAATTTGTAAGACCTTTGCCGCTTCAATCGCGGTCTTCTCGGCGTTTTTCATTCCGACTTTGCCTGTGAGAGCATTCGCGCAACCGCTGTTTGCAATAATCGCCCGCACTTTGGAACCGGAAGAGGCCAAGTTTCGGCCTGACAACGTAATTGGTGCCGCCTGGAATTTGTTCCTCGTGAATACCGCGACGCCAATTGTGCCCTCATCTGAAGCTACCAGTCCGAGATCGGGAAGCCCGTTCTCCTTTATACCGGCGCTTACCCCTGCGGCCTTGAATCCTTTGGGAAATGTTATCGAGCGATCGTATTTGAAATTCATTTTCCTCTGCGACTTGCCCTCTCGTGCTCGTCCTTCAGCATCCTCATCAACTCCGGCAGACGGTTATAAAGTTTCTTCGGCTTTCTCGGAGCCCGCTTTGCCAATGCGTATGAGGTCATGATCGGCATTGCAATCGTCGAATCTACATAGGCGACAACGGTATCGGGCAATTTAGTGGGATCTACTTTTCCCCAGCTGACGGCCTCTGAAGGTGTGGCCCCGGATAGTCCGCCCGTGTCAACCCTGGCATCCGTCACCTGAATAAAGAAATCGTGTCCTTTTTCGGCAATCCCTAGTACTTCCTGTATTTGAGGTTCCGTTTGAAGCATGAAATTCTTCGGTGAGCCGCCTCCGAAAATCAACACGCCGCTCTTCCCGCCTCCTCTCTTGGCATTCAATACGATTGCTGCGGTTTCGTTGACATCTCGCGAAACATCCAGTTTCAAGCCGTATCCATCGAGCGCCATCGCAGCAACATTCATCCCAATTGAACTGTCGCCAGGACTGGAGGTGTAGACCGGAACTGCGTATCGATAGGCTGCAGCGATCACGGAGCTGTGTTTTATTCCAAGAGTCTTCTCTCGAGCTGCGACATACTTGCCAATCCTATGATGAAATTCCGCTGTCCCCATCTCTTTTTGAAATTCATCCTGCGCTATCAAGTGCCTGAAGAACGAATCTGTCGAGAGGAGCACCTCGTAATCGAAAAGAATATCGTAGATCCTGATGACGCCCTCATTTCGTAGAACTCTGTCATCCACGAAAGGACTTCCTTTATGAAGCGAGTGCCCGATTGCAAAATGCGTATCGTGATAGAGATTAGCGCCGGTTGAAACTATCCAGTCAACAAAGCCCGCTCTTATGAGAGGGACGATGCAAGACCCCCCAAGTCCCGCAGGCGTCAGCGCACCCGTCAAACTCATCCCAATTGTCACATCGCGTTCGAGCATTTTCTGTGCAAACAATTGAGAAGCTTCTTTAAGTCGTGCGGCATTGTACGCCTGAAAATAAGTATCTACGAGATCGGTGACTTTGATTCCTTTCGGAATTGGCTGAGGGATGATTTTTTTTCCAGCGAGAAATTTAGATTTTGCCATGCTCAATTTCGCTGAAAATTAATAGCTTTTTTAAATCAATTGCAAGAAGATTTTGAATATAATATGAAAATAGCCCCCAAGAGCCCCAGACTGCCGCTAATTTGACGATTTTCGACGGGTAAGCAAACCTTCAATTAGAGAAAAAGTGAGCCCCAAGTCCAACATACAGTCCTAGAGCAGATGTCAGAGACAGATACCGAACCGGCACAAACACCATCCGTTTGACCAAATGAAATGTTCGCGCTTAGACAGCCTGAGACCTAAGCAAAAAGAAATCCGATGATTTCATTTGACCATCCAGGAAAAAGTATCGAATGCACAGGCTTAATCTTGCTTAAAATGGTAAAGTACAACATACGTATTCCGATCGTCCGGATATCTTAGAACGTCGACATGATCGAACTTCTGTTTGAGCTTGATTGTGACTTGCACCGAGGACTGATGTTTATAGAATTGCGTTTTTTCCACTGCCTTGCTTCCATCAAGACTGTGAAGCTGGGACACCTTCATACTTGAGTCAGGAATCGTGATATAAAGCCAGTTATCCTCACCCAGCCAAGCCTCTACACCCTTGAGGTACTTAGCTGAGACTATCTTGAAGACCAAACCATTTGTGCGATATTCTTCAAATACTCCTGAGATGTCGTACTTAGGAGAGGAGTTATACAAAGTTGTGCAAGAACTCATAGAAACACATAGAATCGCGCACACAACTCCAGTAATCACCCATCTCTTCAACATATCAGGTCTCCAACTCACCATTATCTCAATCCGTTCGGCAGTAATAATCTCAACCAGTAAAGCGGCGGTACTACCATTCTCAAGACTCAATCCAGCGGCCTGTCGAGTTCTGCGCTCACTTATCGACGATAGGTACAATCGGAATGCCGCCACCGTATGCTCAAAAGGCGGCAGAGATGCGTGTTTAAAACTCTCCGCCGGCATTTGGAGGTAGTAGTCGTGCAAGGTGTGCATACGAGTTTCGCTCACTGCTCAAAGAGGCGAAAATTAAGCGAGCACGAGATCCGTGAGTGGATAAGAAGGAACCAGCTGCAGTCGGATTTTCATCGGGCGTTCGGTCGCTGGGAAAGTTACGGTGAATTGAAACGAAAATTAGCGGAGTCACCTGACAACTATTGCTGTTCAGAGATTTAAATTTTACATTTGAGACAACGAAAGGAAGGGCGAGTTGCGAAGCGTCTGGTTCCACAAACAGTTTCGCGAAATTGACAGAGATGGAGGAGTTATCTATGAAGTGGATTGCATGTGCGCTTACCCTCTCGCCTTTCTTCGATTGATGACAGCAGATCATATCGTCTCATGTTTAAAACCGAAAAAACCTATGGGCATTGGGAATGGTAATCTGGCATAACACGGAGGACGCGCCGAGAACTCCGGCCGAAGTATTTCCAAACGACAAGGTAGTTATCTGGATAGGAAGTTACCCAATCGAAATGGGACAGGCCGTCAGTGTCGAGATCAAGGTCGCGAGCATTAGCGCACCCGAGAGGAAATTCAACGTCGACGCCGAGTGGCGGTACAATGACTACAACCGCAATAACAGTTACTGGACCGCGATAGTAGGTCCGTTCAAAGCGGCTGAGAACGTCGAGTACAAGATCGTCGGTATCGGTCCTGATGGCATTCGCCACACGCAGGTTGATGGGTTCATTGTAATCGACAGGAAGAAAACCGGCAAGAGTAAGAGTTGAGTGTGGCGACATCCTGCACGACATGCTAGTGGACTCGGTTGTCAGCACCGACACGTTGAAAAACCCGAAACCAGTCCGAACGGCTCGCACCCAACACGCAGGTCAAAAGGGGTTTCTTCCGATGCAACAGGCAGACTCCCGGCAATTTTTCGAGGTATACTAAGGCTTCACTAATCATATAAGATAAACGTAACACCAATGAATCAACTTCGCGGACGAAGCAGGATTCAAGCAGAGCCGCACAACGCACCATTAACCAGATGAAGCCAATGGAGGTCATATGCCCAAAGAAAGCCTGACAATCACAGATAACCGAACCGGGAAGCAGTATGAGATCGCGATCGAGAATGAATCCATAAAAGCTGCGGATCTCAGGCAGATCAGAGTGAAACCGGACGACTTCGGTTTGTTGAGTTACGATCCTGCATTTATGAATACAGCCTCTTGCAAAAGCAAGGTGACATTCATAGATGGTGACAAGGGGATCTTGAGGTACAGGGGTTATCCGATCGAACAACTCGCGGAACAGAGCAACTACCTGGAAGTTGCTTACCTGATATTGAAAGGTGAGCTGCCAAAAAAGAATCAGCTGGATGAATGGAAATATAACGTCATTCATCATACTATCGTACACGAAAATATCAAGAAGTTCATCGACGGGTTCCACTACGACGCGCATCCGATGGGAATGTTCATCAGTACCATGGCGGCGTTGTCGACTTTCTATCCGGACGCGAAGAATATTTTCGACAAGGAATCGCGCCAGTTGCAAAGCTACAGGTTAATAGGAAAGGTCATCACGATAGCAGCGTTCGCGTACAGGCATGCGATGGGGCTTCCCTATACTTATCCTGACAACGATCTAAGTTACGCGGGAAATTTTCTGAACATGCTTTTCAAGATGACCGAACCGAAGTACAAGCCGAATCCTGCTCTTGAAAATGCTCTGGATGTGCTTTTCATACTTCACGCAGATCACGAGCAGAATTGCAGCGCGAACGCAATGAGAAGTGTCGGTTCATCACACGTCGATCCGTATTCTGCGCTCGCAGGGGCCTCGGCTGCCCTGTACGGACCGCTCCATGGCGGAGCAAACGAAGCAGTCCTTCGAATGCTCAGGGAGATCGGAAGTAAGGACAAGGTCCCGGCTTTCATCAAGGAGGTGAAAGAAGGAAAAGGCGAAAAACGACTCATGGGATTCGGACATCGAGTGTATAAGAACTACGATCCGCGCGCAAAGATAATCAAGAAGCTAGCGGACGACGTGTTCGAAGTGACCGGAAAGAATCCCCTTCTCGACATCGCTCTTGAGCTTGAACGAATCGCACTCGAGGACGACTATTTCACTTCCAGAAAGCTATATCCGAATGTCGATTTTTATTCAGGACTGATCTATCAGGCAATGAAATTCCCCGTCGACATGTTCCCTGTCCTTTTCGCGATCGGAAGAACAGCCGGATGGATAGCTCAATGGGAGGAAATGCTTCTCGACAATGAGCAGAAAATCTCACGACCCAGACAATTATATCTCGGGTACGGAACGCGTGACTACGTACCGATTGTAAGAAGGTAACATATCATCATATCACAATTTGCGGGCGTGCCTGGTTCAGCGGCGCGCCCGTTTTAGTTCATTCCGGCGCGAGGCATTCAGATCTACGGACTCCCGAGGATTTGACTGGCCGTTGTCTGTTTGATAACTTGCAGTTCGCCGGGAAGTGCCCGGGTGTGCATCCACGAAGCAATCAGCCATTTCTCACGAATAGATGAAACCAATACTCATAGGGATCGCAGGAGGAACAGGATCCGGAAAGACAACGGTAACCCGGAGGATAATTGACAACCTTCGTATCGACAATGTACTTATAATCCAGCATGATTCGTATTACAAAGATATTTCATCATTCCGCGGCAGAACTCATGCGCAGGTGAATTTCGATCATCCGGACTCCCTCGATACGCCTTTGCTGGTGAGACATCTCAAATCTCTCAAGGCCCATCGTGCGATAAGGAAACCCGTTTACGATTTTGCCACATACAGGCGGCTTGAGAAGAAGGAACTCGTACGCCCCAGCAAGGTTATCATTGTGGAAGGCATTTTGATCTTCGTGGAAAAAGAACTGCGCGACCTCCTGGACATTAAAATATTTGTCGATACCGACGCCGATGAACGGCTGCTTCGCAGACTTACGCGTGACATAATGGAGCGCGGAAGATCGATTGAGTCCGTCATGTCTCAATACGTTGAGACCGTGAAGCCGATGCACCTGGAATTCGTCGAACCAAGCAAGAGATGGGCGGACATAATCATACCCAAAGGCGGCGAGAACGCCGTGGCTATCGCCACTATCGCCTCCCGGATACAAATGATGATCGACAATGAAGATGACAAACGGCTGTAACATCACGACACCCACTTTGAAACGTCATGGACTCCTTATTATTCGGACATAACGCCGAAACGAAAATCGTCGCCGTCTACCAGGCGAGCGAGTCTGCAATTAAAGTAGCGAAGCGCGTCGAGGGAAAGACGGTCATCACGCAACACAAGTTCTTCCCCTTCTTCTTCCTGCAAGACGAGAATTTGCTGAGCGGGTTCGATAAGAAATACTGGAAAGTCAAACTCGCGGGCAATAACCACTACAAGTACCTGTGTATTTTCCACCGCTGGAGCGAAATGCGAGCCGGCTTGAAAGCGGTGGCGGACAATCTCGGCAATCGGACGGGCACATTCGTGCAGGAAACTTCCGACATGGATGAAGTATATGTGAAGCTGGATCCCGTTTTTCAGTATCTGATGCAGACAGGGACGACACTTTTCAAAGAGATGGATTTTTCCGAATTAAGAAGGATGCAGCTGGATATCGAGACATTCTCTTCCGCCGGATTCTCAAATGCTGGCCGCTTGCAGGACAGGATCATACTGATTTCACTTTCCGACAATACCGGATGGGAATACGTAATCGACGGCAGACAGAAGTCCGAAGGCGAGATGCTGAACGAGCTGGTCGACATAATAAGGAATCGCGATCCTGACGTAATCGAGGGGCACAATATTTTCAACTTCGATATTCCGTACATCCTGAGACGAGGCGAGATGTGCGGCGTGAAACTAAAGATTGGCCGCGACTCACTTGAACCGAAAGTATTCACCTCACGTCTTTCATACGCCGAGAAGGAAATTGAGTATTCGAATGTCGAGATTCCCGGTAGGCACATAATTGATACATGGCTTCTCGTCCAGAATTACGACAGCCAGAGAAGAGAGCTTGAAAGTTACGGTTTGAAGAATGTGGCGAAGTTCTTCGGATTCGCGTCGAAGGACAGAGTCTACATCGAAGGCTCGAAGATTTCCGAAACCTGGCTCAAGGACCCGGACCACCTCGTCAAGTACGCACTCGACGACGTGAGAGAGACGAGGATGATTGCCGAACATCTTTCCCAGGCAAACTTCTACCTTGCCCAGATGCTCCCGTACAACTACGGGCATATTCCGCGATCAGGTGCCGCAGCGAAAATTGAATCGCTGTTTGTTCGCGAGTACTTGAGGAAGAAGCATTCATTGCCGCGTCCGCAAACGGGCAGACAGACTTCAGGAGGTTACACCGATGTTTTCGTAAGAGGCGTCGCGGGACCCGTCATTCACGCGGATGTCGAGTCGCTTTATCCATCGATCATGCTGGCACACAAGATTTCGCCGCCGACCGACGACCTCGGAGTGTTCCAGAAGACACTCAAGCACCTGACCAAGCTCCGACTCGACACGAAGAAGAAGATGAAAGAGGAGAGCGACCCTGTCCAGAAATCGAAGCTAGATGCCATGCAGTCCTCTCTGAAGATTCTGATCAATTCATACTACGGCTACCTCGGTTACTCAAGAGGCATCTTCAACGACTACGTCTCGGCCGACAGAGTCACGGAGACCGGCCAGAAAATACTGAGGCAACTTATTGCACAAATCAGGTCGGAAGGCGGGACACTCCTGGAAGTCGATACCGACGGCCTCTACTTCGTGCCACCTCCCGAAATCAGAGGAGAAGAAGGAGAGACAAAATTCGTCAAGAGCTTGTCCAATGTGCTCGAGACAGGAATTAACCTTTCCCTCGACGGCAGATACGAGAAAATGTTGAGTTACAAGAAAAAGAACTACGCGCTTCTCGGGTATGACGGCAGAGTAAAGATGCGCGGATCGTCGCTGATTTCCAGAAGCATGGAGAGATTCGGAAGAGAATTCATAGAGACGGCTGTCGAATATTTACTCCGCGAGGCGATTGAGGCGCTTCATCTCCTCTATTCTGATTTTGCGCGAGCGATTTCAGCCCGGGAATTGCCGCTACGGAAAATGGTAAGAACAGAAAGCGTGCGTGAGACGATAGACGATTATATTACCGCCGTGAAATCGAACAAAAGAAACCGTTCGGCAAGTTACGAGGCAGCGCTGGGCGCCGGACTTCGTCTGAAACCGGGTGATAGAGTATCGTACTACATCGTGGGGAACGATCCTTCCACAAGGTCGTTCGCGAACGCGCGCATATATGATCCGGAGGAACCCTCGCCGCCCGAGTACAACGCGCAGTACTACCTTAGAAAGCTGGACGAATATTCGGAAAGATTTTCGGAATTCTTCACACCGGAGGATTTCAGGAAAATATTCTCTTCTGACGAGGGGTCACTATTCAAGACGTCTCTGGAAGGCGTCAGGATCATTACCAAAGAAGTAACCGAGCCCGAGGCAAAGATTGAGGAAGAAGAAGGCGATTAGCCTTCGAACTCCTTTCGCAAAACCTGGAATCCGTGTTCACCCAGGATGCGCGCTGCCTCGTCCATGATTTCCTCCGTGTCGAACGACAGCCTGAACATCCCGCCGGTACCCTCCCTGACTTTAAGGAGCTCCATGTCCTTGATATTTATGCCGGAGTCAGCAAGAGTCGATGTGATTTCCTTCAGGACCCCGACCTTGTCCTCCACCACGACGTGAAGATCATAGAGCGGCTTAAGGAATCCTTTCCCACTTTTCCCGATTTTCCTGCGAGCATGATTGGCCGACTCAAATTCTTTCTTAATCTTGCCGCTGCGCTCCCCCTCGACTGCGGATTTCAGCTGCTCCAGTTTTCCGATGAACGCATCGAGTATTTCGCCGATGTTTTGTCGGTTCGCGGAGATAACCTCCTGCCACACGGAAAAATCGCTCGACGCGACACGCGTCATATCCCTGAACCCGCCGGCGGCTAGAGTGTTGAAGTGCTCGTCCTTCGAAGACAGATCGCCGATCAGATTTACGAGCTCTACAGCGATCAATTGTGGGAGATGACTGGTTGCGGCAGCGATCCTATCATGTTGAGATGCATCCATGAAAAGTATTCGAGCTCCGAGTCGCTCGACAGCTTCAACCAGAGGCGCGATTTCCTTTTCCGAATACTTTTTCAGCGGACTGAAGACGTAAACCGCATTTTGGAAAAGAAACGGTTGCGCGGCTTCGACACCGGATTTTTCGGAGCCAGCCATAGGATGTCCGCCGACAAATATCACGCCATCGGGAACCGAGCGTGCCGCTTTTTCCATAATCGGAAGTTTCACTCCCGAAACATCCGTAATTATCGTCCCCTTCCTGCAACTCGAGGCAATTTCCTCCAGGATAGCGGAGGATTGGTCGGTTGGCGCACAGATAAAAATTACTGACGGCACGTCGGCACACAGATCGCGAATGCTTTTTCTTACCACCGCAAAAGGGATCTGCTTGCTTATCTTCCCTTCATTTCCGGGAAGATCAACGACGAAAACCTGGTAGCCGCTGTTCGAAAGCGATAGCGCGATCGAGCCGCCGATCAATCCGCATCCGACGACTCCCACTTTCTTGGATGAATCGAAGCTTTCAAACTCGTCCAATGGTCAACCTATATTTTGAGTTCTAAGTCTTCGTGAAAAGATCAAGCCACTTCTCTTCCTATCGCCTTTGCAATAAGTCTGATTTCCTTCATCATCTGAGTAAACTGGTCGGGAAAGAGCGACTGCGGTCCGTCCGACAGCGCCTTGCCGGGATCGTTGTGGACCTCGACCATTATTCCATCGGCCCCAACTGCAACCGCCGCTCTTGCAACTGGAACGACCTTATCCCTGATGCCGGTGGCATGAGACGGATCGACTATGACCGGTAGATGGCTCTTTTTGTGAACGACTGGAATCGCGTTTATGTCGAGCGTGTTTCGTGTGGAGTTCTCGAATGTCCTGATTCCGCGCTCGCACAACATGACATCCCTGTTACCGCCTGACAAGATGTATTCTGCCGCCATCAGCCATTCCTCTACCGTTGATGCGAGTCCACGCTTCAACATCACGGGTTTCGAAATTTTTCCGAGGTCCTTCAACAAAGTGAAGTTCTGCATATTTCGCGCGCCTACCTGCAGGATGTCCGCGTATTCCGCGACCAGATCGATCTGGCTTTTGTCCATGACTTCAGTAATCACAACAAGTCCGAACTCATCACCCGCTTTGCGGAGAAGCTTCAGCCCGTCTTCGCCCATCCCCTGGAATGAATAGGGAGATGTCCGCGGCTTGAAGGCGCCGCCACGGAGTAGTTTCGCGCCGTTCTTCGAAACGTGTTCCGCTATTGCGAACAGCTGTTTCTCATTCTCCACGGCGCACGGTCCTGCCATGACCACGACTTCATTTCCGCCGACCTTCACGCCCTTGATATCGATTATTGTTCCCTCTGGTTTGAATGTCCTGTTCGCGAGCTTGTATGGTTCCGTGACGCGGTAGACTTCATCAACACCCGGCAATACCTGTATCTGACGATGATCGAAATCAGGTTTGACACCGATCGCGCCGAGGATGGTTCTCGAGACACCCGTCGATCGATGTACATCGAAGCCAAACTCGTTCAGGACTTTAATCACATTTTCGATTTCGTTTTCGCTGGCTTCCTCTTCAAAAACCACAACCATTTTATTTGCTCCCTTCCCGGAGTCTCGCTCCGGACTGAAAATCCGTTTCAAATTCTCTATGAGTCCGAATAATCATTCGGAAATCTCTTTTTCAAATGTTGGGAAAATACAGATATATATGGTTAGAGTAAGATCATATTCCCCGGTAGGGGAAATAGAAATAGAAGTAGGAGTATGCCAGGGGCGAACCCCAGGAAGAAAAAGCGGCAAACGAGACGACGTTTGAGAGCCGTTCATCGGATTTGGTTGCCCGTCCGCTTATGTTTGAGTGTAGCTTCATTGATTTGAATATAAGTAAAGGACTTGGAAAAGTGCAAGCATCGGCATCAGTTATTCATCAAGGAAGAAGAAATACAAAGTCCTAAGCTCTTGTCGAAGGCAGCCCTTCGGGAAAACTCCATACAGATTCAAAATCCGAATTAACAACATTTAAAGTTGTATGCGGTCAGTTTAGAATCTTATTGTTTAGATATTGTTTAGGATTCAGGACTTCGTACTTAGGATTTATTCCTCAGTACCTGTCGAGCTTGAATTTTTCCCCGAGGTACAGCTTTCTCGCTTCCGGATCGTTCGCGAGATATTCGGATGTGCCTGATTTTAGGATTCTCCCTTCGAACAATAAATATGCTCTGTCGACTATCGAGAGCGTTTCGTGGACATTATGGTCGGTTATCAGAACTCCAATGCCCCGATTCTTCAGGCTGACCACTATTCTCATAATGTCTTCCACCGCGAGAGGATCGATGCCCGCGAAGGGCTCGTCGAGGAGCATGAACTTCGGGTCGGTCGCAAGTGAGCGCGCTATTTCAGTGCGCCGTCTCTCGCCGCCGCTCAATGCGTATCCGGGCGTTTTCCTGATTTGCGAGACGCCAAGCTCGTTTATCAACTCGTCGCATCTTTGTTTTCTGGCTCCCGGGCTCAACTTCCTGAACTCAAGGACGGCCATGATATTGTCTTCGACACTCATCTTCCTGAATATCGACGGTTCTTGCGGCAAATATCCAATCCCGAGCCGCGCGCGCTTGTACATCGGGAGATTTGTTATGTTCT
This sequence comes from Candidatus Kryptoniota bacterium, assembly GCA_036567965.1. Classification (NCBI taxonomy): domain Bacteria; kingdom Pseudomonadati; phylum Candidatus Kryptoniota; species Candidatus Kryptoniota bacterium. The sequence continues at coordinate 18,519 of DATCTN010000030.1, read as the reverse complement.
GCTGATCTATGAAAACATCTCCCATGTTTGGCTTTATCATTCCGACCATCATATAAAAAGTCGTTGTCTTCCCCGCACCGTTCGGACCGAGAAGACCGACCACTTCGCCTTGCTTGACGTCTACCGATACTTCATTGACGACGAATCTCTTTTTGTACCGCTTCTTGAGCTCACGTGAATACAAGAATGAGGCACCCGCAACATATTGCAGATCGCCGTCCCTTCCCCTCAAATTATCTTCACTCATTTCCATGACACCGGAAATTCGCCTTTGAGAGGACGGTTTTTATGGTACGTGAATCCCGCAAGATTGTATGCGTTTATTTTAGTCTTCACCATTTTCTCGGGAGAATACTCTCCTTCGACTCCACTCAATACGGCGATCCTTTCCACTTTACCATCTTTGAAATACATTACGACACGGTCCCCGCTGACTTTGTTCACGCCGTTTGGCTTGTCTTTGTCGTAAAGATAATACAAACTCGTCGCGTTATTTTCAACGATGATGTGGTCCACCTTCCTGTCGTTGAGGAACATCGTGAGCCTTTTCCCCTTCAGCTGGTTGTACCGGTCTGCGTAAACCGAATCGCTCTGAGAAATTGCGAATGCCGAGCCTACGACCTCTACTCTCGAAATCTTCTTGTCGCGAATAAATACCGAGACGCTGTCGCCGACGAGCTGATTGTCTTCGTACCAAACAACCGGCGCATTCTGCAGGATCACGAGACTGTCCTTAGAGAAATATGTTCCGTAACCGCAGCGCGCCGATAGAGAGCCGCGAACAACTTCGACGCTGTCACGGGCGACAAACTTTTCATTCGCGCTGTCCCTGTATGCCTCCATGAATAGCGACGTGATCATCAAGGTGTCTATCTTGCCGTCGGAGGCGGTGTCTATCTGCACGAGTTCCGGAATGCCGACCATGATACTGTGATGCTGTTTATCGTAATCCTCGAAATGCTTCCCGCGAACAGTAACATTATTTTCAAGGCTTTTTATTTTTACGTTCCCGTCAGCGATTGTCTTGCCTTCGTTTCGAAAATATACCAATTGGTCACTGGTGAGTTGAGATACTGAATCGCGAACGAATACGTTTCCGAAAAATCTGGCCTCTTTGGTGTCGGTGTTGTAGGTACCCCTGTCGGCGTCGAGGGATCTCTTCCGATCGTTCAGATAAACGGCACTGTCGCTCTGGACTTCTTTTGTCTTTCCAAAATACTGCGCCTGTTTTGCAAGCAGCGTAAGCGTGTCGTCCTCCACTCTTACATGACCGTACAGGTTCACAATGTCTTTTGTCAGATTCTGAACAGCACGATCGCACTTGAGAACTGTAGACTCGTGCTGCATCGTGACGTGACCTATCAGTTCGCGATAAGAATCACCTCCGAGCGAATAGCCGATGAGACTGTCCGCATGAATAAGACGAACAGGCTGTTCCTGGGCGAGAGAATTACAAGTCGGAATAACGATTGTTAGAGCCGAGAAAAATATTAAGACAAGAAAAGGCGTCAGGCGACGCGTATTCGCGGGCATAAAGTCCGGTCCAAAATTATTATATGTGGCCGGAGGGCGCCTCGGGCTCTCACGCACGGCTGCAGGTTTATAATCGTCCTGAGTCACTTCGAAGATCTCGACTCGCCGCTCACGTTGAATATCCTGTAATTCGTCAGGTCCCTGTCCGATTCAAAGCCGATTCCCTGAAGCGATTCCTTCGGAGATACGATCCTTACAAAGACGTCAGATGTCACCTTTTGAGTTTTCGCGTTCCAGAAAAGCCTATCGGTCCAGAGAGAGGTCCCGCTGTCGCTGTGGGCGTAAACGTTTCCTATTGCCTCCAGGTCGTTCGTCTGGTTGTTCACGATACCGCTGTCTGAAGTCATGAAACTTGTGTGATTCCCGCGGTCGTCATAGAAATCGACGTGCACGCTGTCGCCCATGTAGGTCTGGTTCTCATTGTTATAAACCCAAACGTGGCCGGCTTTCAGGATACCTCGGGTGGACCCGCTATCCGTAAACTGGATCGTGGAATTCCAACTCTCCTGATCGGCAAGTCTTCCGCGTATCGACACTACGGATGGTTTCAATTTCTCCTCGCAGCCTGAAACGATGAGGAGTACAAGTAAAAAGGGAAAGAATCTCATAGGTCCGATTTCGGAGAGAGACCTGCTTTGACAAGATCGTGAAGATGGACCATTCCTATCGCCCTGCGGGCGTCGTCAACTATAATCAGCTGAGAAATGTTGAAGTTTTCCATCTCTTCAATTGCAGACACGGCGAGGACGTTCGGTTTTATCACCTTCGGATTTTTCGTCATCATCTCTTCTGCCGTCATGTTGCTGAAGTCGGAATTTTTCTGAAGCAATCGTCTCAAATCGCCGTCTGTGATAATTCCCATGAGGATGTCCGAACGATCCACGACACAGACTGCCCCTAGTCTACCTGAGGTCATAGCCAGGATCGACTCACGAAGGGACGCACCGCTCAAAACTTTCGGCACGTCCTTGCCTTTTACCATCAACTCTTCGACCTTGAGAAACAGCCGCTTTCCGAGGTTGCCGCCAGGATGGAGCATGGCAAATTCCTCCGCCGTGAAATTGTTCCGCTCCAGCAGCGCAATAGCGAGTGCATCTCCAATCACAAGTGCCGCGGTTGTAGAAGCGGTAGGCGCCAGGTCGTAGGGACATGCTTCCTGTTCGACTCCCGCATCGAGAACGAATTCACTTTCTCTTCCCAATTTGGAGTCTTTGTTCCCGAGGACCGAAATAATCGGGACACCGATTCTCTTGAACATCGGAAGGAGCTGGACGATCTCCTCCGTGTCACCGCTGTTCGAGATACAAATTACGACATCCTCAGGCCTGACCATGCCGAGATCGCCATGGACGGCGTCACTCGGATGAAGGAAGATAGAAGGTGTCCCGGTGGAGTTCAGGGTCGCGACAATCTTCCTGGCGATCAATCCCGACTTGCCCATTCCGGTAATGACAACTCTTCCTGAAATTCCGGCGACCAGATCGACCGCGTCGGAAAATGATTTCCCGATCTTCGCCTCAAGTGCCCGAACCGCGTCGGCTTCGATGCGTACTACCTGTTTCCCTTTTTCGATGGCATCCATCAGATGCAGCCTTTCACTTATCGGTGTGTCCGGTTGGACCGGTTCTGCCTGCATTCAGTTCCTGGCGAGAACCGCGGAAGATTCTTCCGAACAGTCCCGCTCTCCACTTCTGTTGCGGAACGAGTTGCTGGTCCTTGATTTCAAGCTTGTGAGAATATTTGTTATACAATACAAACGCGTGCGCAAAGTCAGAGTCGCTGTAATCTTCCAAATCCAAAAACACATCTGCAGGTGGACGGTATATTTTCTTTCCACCCTTCAATGCCCTCTGCAGGTTAAGCTCGTTCATAAAAGCTGTTAGCGGCACGATGTGATTGACCTGCATGACGCCGTCCCAAACCCAGATCGCGCGGTGAGAAGGGCACATCGCCAGGACGCCACTCCCATCAACCTTCAACGCGACCTCCTTTACTCGCACGGAACACTTCGGACAATCGCTGCCCGGCTGCCACTCCGAAGTGGACCATCTTGTGAAGTCCATGTTCATGAAAGATTCAATTTCTCCCCTTACCGCCATCAGCTCGAACGACACAGATTCTTGTTCCATCTCGTGGATCACCACAGTCAATTCGCCGTCACGATTGCGCGCGCCGCCGATGGCGAATACGGGCGTCACAAGATCCATGATGTCTTCTGCCGGCCTGTGTTTCGCAAGAACGAAATGACCTGCTCCGCGCCTGCCGAATCCAACGATCTTCATCTGATCGATGGACGCCCTGTAACGATTGTAGGTGGGAGATTGAATTGGAAGTTGGCCGTAAACGAGCTCCCTCTCCAGAGGTTCGAGTTCCCTCGGAAAATCCGAGCCATTATTCGACGGCCGGTAAATCACAATTTGCCCTGCGCCTTAAGTATCAGATCGATCACCTCGCGGACGGCGCCGTGGCCGCCGCTCGCCTTAGCGACATAGTCGACCTGCATTTTGATATCGCGAACTGCGTTAGCCGGCGCGGCGCTGAATCCGACCTTTTGCAGAAGGGGAAGATCAAGTAAATCATCTCCGATGTAGGCAGTTTCCGATCCGGAGAGAGAAAACTTCTTCTTTATCTCCTCGAAAGGGGTCACTTTGTCCATCGATCCCTGAAAGATATCGACGATACCAAGATCTGCAGCGCGTCTCTGGACAACCTCGGACTTTCTGGCAGTGATAATTCCAACCCTAATCCCGTTCTTCATCGCGTTGGTGATGCCATATCCGTCCTGCGAATCAAATATCTTAAGCTCGAGACCGTCAACACCGTAGATGATCGCGCCGTCAGTCAGAACTCCATCAACATCGAGGAGAATCATTCTGATTTTTTTCAACTTAGGAAGAAGCTGTTGATATTTAGTCATTTGACAACTTCTCGCCTCGCTCTGTCGATCCTGCTGACCTGGATCAGGAGCGGTTCAAAAAGATCGAACTGAAGTTGAGTCGACGCGTCACTGAGGGCCTTGCGAGGATCGGGGTGTGTCTCCAGAAAGAGCCCGTCGATTCCGGCAGCAGCCCCGGCTCGGGCAATGGGAAAAATAAACTCCGGTTGTCCGCCGGTACGATCCTTCTCACCGCCGGGAAGCTGGAGCGAATGAGTGGTATCAAGTATGACAGGATATCCACTCCTACTCATGATCACGAGCGAACGCATATCAACAACGAGATTATGGTAGCCGAATGTCGTGCCACGCTCGGTAAGCATCACTTTAGAGTTTCCTACAGCTTCGACCTTTTCTGCCTGCAGTCTCATGTCTTCCGGAGCCATGAACTGGCCTTTCTTGATATTCACCGCTTTATGAGTTCGGCCCGCCGCCTGGAGGAGTTCAGTCTGTCGACAGAGAAAGGCAGGAATCTGGAGGACGTCCGCGACTTCAGAAGCCGCTTCCACCTCATCTACCGAGTGGACATCCGTCAATATCGGAACCTCAATTTCCTTCTTGACCTCTGCCAGGACCTTGAGTGCTTCGTCCATTCCGATGCCGGTAAAAGTCTCGCCGCTCGACCTGTTCGCTTTCTTGTAGCTCGACTTGTAGATAAACGGAAGTTTGAGTTTTCCCGCGATCCGCTTCGCGTCGCGTGCAACCTTCAGCGCGAGCTCCCTGCTTTCGACAACACACGGACCGGCGATAATGACAAGAGGATTTCCATTTCCGATCTTAATTTTACCGACTGCAACCGCTTTCGTCATTTTTCTCCCGACACATTAGTACAAATGAGAAATTAGCACTCGACCAGCGAGAAAAAAAGCTGAACGAAGGCGTTAGTCAGCGACAAAACCGAATTGAAATGGAGATCCGTGCAACGATATGAGCGGCACAACCGGATTTCCGTCAGCAATCGACCCGATGGTAGCTCCGACGGCTTGATATCTGCTCAAGCTCCCATGACGCAGTTTATCGCGATGACGTCGACGATATCCTGGACACTACATCCGCGTGAAAGGTCGAACGCAGGCTTCTTGAGTCCCTGGACTATTGGTCCGAGTGCGTCCGCGCCGCCGAGTCGTTGTGCCAGTTTATAGCCGATGTTCCCAGCATTCAGATCGGGAAAGATCAGCACGTTCGCATCTCCGGCGACGGAACTGGCGGGCGCTTTTCTCTTCGCGACTTCCGGCAGTATCGCGGCATCTAGCTGCAGCTCGCCGTCGATCTTCAGATTGGGAGCCTTCTTCCTTGCGATCTCTGTAGCGTGTACCACTTTGTCAATCATCTCGTGTTTCGCGCTGCCCTTCGTTGAAAATGACAACATGGCAACACGCGGCTCTTCGCCAACGAGTTTGCGGTGATTATCTGCTGTGCTTATCGCGATATCGGCAAGCTGCTCCGGCGTGGGATTCGGAACGACCGCACAATCAGCGAACGAATAGACCTTGTTCGGGAATACTATCAGGAAGAAACTCGAGACGATTGAGATGCCCTCTTTCATTCCAACAACCTGAATTCCCGCGCGCAGTACATCTCCCGTCGTGGAGAGCGATCCTGCAACGCTTCCGTTCGCGAGACCATCTTTCAGCATCATCGCACCGTAGAAGAGCGAGTTTTTCATTGTCGAGGCTGCCTGCTCGGGCGTTACGCCCTTCGATTTTCTCAATTCGTAAAAAGTCTTCGTGTAACGATCAGCGTTCTTGTCCTTCTCCGGATCGACAATGTCGATGCCAACAAGAGGAGATTTCAATTCTTCGGCCTTCTTCCGGATGTCCATTTCCCTCCCGATGAGGGAGACTTTCGCGATCGACTGGTCCGTTACTTTTCTTGCAGCGAAGATCGCCCGCTCATCCATCGCGTCAGGAAGGACGATGTGGCGATTCAATGACTTTGCTTTTGACTTGATCGACTCAATCAGCTTGGTTTCCATTTTCTTTGGTGGTTTTCTGAGTGATTTGTTTAAATAAATCTAATCTACACCTCTGCCAATGGCAATCCCACGAGTTGGACTCCTTGCGAGGGTTCCCCTGCCTCTTCTTGACTGTCTCGTTCCAGTTCGTTATCCTTTCGAGTCTTGGATAAGAAAGATTTCAAATTCAGTATCAATATTCCCGTCAGATTCTCCGACATGGATTCTCTCGGCCATGTAAACAACGCCACATACTTAAGTTATTTTGAAGAAGGCAGGGTTCATTACTTCAGAGATCTTTTCGGAATACCGGTGGACGACGTCACAAAATTCGGGATGATCGTCCTTGAAGTAAAGTGTACGTACAAGTCACCGGCTTTCTCGGGTGAGACTCTAATCGTGTATACCAGAGTAAGCAAGCTTAAAAACAAAAGCTTCGATATGGAATACTTGATTTCTGATCTGAAGACAAACAGAACTGTGGCGGAAGGTACAAGCGTGATGGTGGGATACGATTACAAAGAGAGGAAGTCCGTAGAGCTGTCGAATGATTTTAGAAAGAAGATTTCAGCGCTTGAAGGTATTCCCGAAAGAGCGAGTTCATAATCGAAGTGCGATTTTTCCCGAGAAGAATTCTCGAGAGCCAACCGGTTGACTTTTGTGAGCGTCATAAATCGTGTGCAGGCCATCCACCGACCACGGCAGGATTTCGAGTTACGGGGCTTTTTCCGGTTGAGTTATGGGCGATTGACTGGGACATACACGGTCGGGCAGAATTCGACCGAGTATAGCTGCGCGGTCCCCGACATGATTTGCAGACTGATTAGCAGGTCGGAGTCACCGCTATTGAGGAGGACCTCGTATGGCCGGAACTCATCAAATTTCATTTCGAGCGATCCCTCTGACTTTTTCACGTCCTTGCCAAATACCATGTTCTGCGGCGACTCGATCGAAGTATGTATCCTCAGCGTCGCTCCTGCTTCGGCCCCTGCGAAGATCGTGACCGATTCGTCTCTTGCGCAGCTGACGTACACTGTGCTTCCGGAATTGCCGGCGATTGAATCGCGTCCGACAAACCAGGCGCCGAACGGATAGATGGTGTTTATGAGACAGTAGTCGGGGAGCGAAAACTCCTGATTCGTTTCCGGCGCGATCACACTACCGAACACATAATCGCCGGTTGCATATCCCAGCTGACGCATCACGGAACCGCTGCGCCCTCTGGAGAGTTCGCTGGTGATTCCGTTCCCAAACGCATCGAATCGCGACATTAAAGGGAGCTCGTCCTTATAACCCGAAAGTGCGATCCTCGCCTGAACCGTTCTTTCGATTTCCAGCAGGCTGATCTCGCCTTCGAATTGCGAACAGATTAATCCGTTCGAGTCGACAACGATGACGGCAGGGACCACTCTGACGCCCGACTGGAGGACAATCATATTGTTTGCGTCGAAAAGGACATTTGAAAAAAGGCTCAGCCTGTCAAGCGTCCTTTGCGCGGACAACGAGCGATAGAGACAAGAGAGCCGCGGTTCCATCACATACCAGAAACCGACAGACAGCCGTGAGTAGCGCTCCGACATGAGCCGAACGAGCTCTACAACATCGAGCGAATTCTTCGAGACGGGCTCGAAGAAGAGGACGACGTTCATGAGGTTCAGAGAATAGTCGACATCGACCGGCTCACCTGCCACATTCAAGCCGCTGATTCTCAGCGCACGAACTTGGTCTTTCGGTTCCATTGCTTTTACTTAATGAAAAGGTATCTAATATTCAATAACAGTATCAATGATTTCAGGCACTAATCTCATATCGGCATAATCCCAAGATACCTTTTGAGAAATCTGTGCGTTCTTGCACGGCTTTGATTTCATGCCAGGAACGCGAGTTTTCATACTGTCTCCAGGATCATAAACTTTATATTGCGATCGGAGGAAATTCTTCGCGTGCTTCGACCATGCGAATTTTTCTGGTCCCACTTGCATAGATCGAACAAGGGGCATTCCATACATCGAGGTTTGCTTGCAGTGCAAATCTTTCTGCCGAAACGGATAAGGTTTATGTGAAGCTGGTATCCGCAACCGGTTGGAATCGAATCACGGACAGCCAGATAAGTTTTGTCGGGAGTTCTTTCATTTACGACTCCGATCCTGTTTAGAACCCTGTGGACATGAGTATCGACCGGGAACGCGTCGTCATCGCCCAGTGCAAACAAAGATACGCAGGCAGCAGTTTTGTAACCGACGCCGGGCAGAGCGCGCAGGCGCTCTATGAGATCCGAGCGTTCAATTTTTCGGAGCGACTTGTGATCGAACGAGCGAAACCCCTTCTTTACCTCTTTGACCACTCTTACTATCGTTCTGCTTTTCTTTTTTGATATTCCGCCGACCTTGATAAGCGTCTCGATCTTACGCGGTTGGGTTTTGTCAAGAAGCGAAAAATCCGTGATTGCCGATTTCAGGTTTTCAAAAGCCTTGTGGCTGTTAATATCATTCGTGTTCTGGGAAAGTATCGTGGCGATGAGAAGTTCGAGCGGGTCAGGGAGATCTCTTTTTCTTTTCGGGAGGCCGAAGTGATCTCGCAGCCGTTCCGCGATGGTAGCAAGCGACTTGCCGATTGTCCTTGGGGTATCTCTTCTTTTCAATCCATGTCAGCGCGGTTGCGGGCTCATTCCAATTTGAAGACAAATTTCGCGGTCGCTTGTTGATCTACCTGCGGATAAACGTGGGGAAGTTTGCTGAACTTCCAGGTGCGAATTGCGGTCATCGCCGCTTCCTCGAGTCTCGAGTCCGCTTTCTCGACAGGAACAATGGACACTATGTTTCCGGCGGGGTCCACCGAGAGCCTGATGCGCACCACTCCGCCGCGCTCTACGCCTGCGGGAAATGTCGGCGCGTCACCGTTGAGAAGCGAGCGTGCAACGCCGTTCCACGAGATTTCGTAAGGAGTTCCAGTGGCAGAATTGTTAGCCGGGTTGCCCGGAACGAATCTGTCGCCGAAGCCCCCGCCGAAACCGTTCTTGTCCGTCATCCCTGAGCCTTCGCCGCTAGTATTACCGACGGTTGAGCCCGTTCCGCCGCCAGATCCCGTCCCGTTCCGAGACGAACCGTTAAACCCTTTGAGCGTATCGAAGTAAACCGGATTTCTGCGAATGCCCGCGATGTCATTGATTCCCGGACCCTGAAGCGATCGAGGAACTATTGAGGCATTATTGGTGATACTAGCTTTCGGGTTTGCTGCCCTAGATGTCCTCACATTTGCGAAGGCCGCGGCCGGAGGTTCTTTGATCGTCCCTTCGCCGCCGCCTTTTCCGGAAACGTCCATACCGGATTCCTTTATTCCGATCATCTTCATTTCAATTATGCGGAACCCGGTCGTCACTGGCGGGAGAAGAGTTTCAACATCAGGAGTCTTATTGTAGATTGGCTCCATCAGAATTAATGCGACGACGAACGCGGCATGGATCGCGAGTGCGATCGCCATGCCGCGGTAGAAACTACTCGAGTATATCCGCTTCAGCTCGTACTGTCGGAAATAGTAAGAACCCGCGACAGTACTCCGCTTGTCACTGAGCGGAGATGACCCAGACATCTGTTCCCACTTTCTGCTTCATCATTTCAGTCTCGGCGAGCGCCCGGAGTTTCGTATCGTAGGAGCCGACGCAGACCTTGAACCATTTTCCTTCATTCGGCACTTCACCGGCAAAAACGTAAGCATCCACACCCTTCTTCTTCAGATTCTGGACTGCCCGATTCGCCTGGTCCTGATTCTTAAAAGCTGAAACCTGTATCGCGAATTTCCCGGTCGGTGTAGGCTGAACCACGTTCGGTTTCGGAGCAGGTGCGGCGCTGACCGGCGGAGCCGTTACTGGGGGCTGCACAACCACGACGGGTGTCTTCTTTCCGAACTTGAGAATGCCCCGCTGGTTTAGAAGATAAAGGCCTCCGCCAATGCCGGCGATTACGATCACAACGACCGCAATCAACAAGAGCTTTGGGCCAACGCCCGGCCCATCGACAAAAATATCGTCCACCTTGGCGTCGTCCAGATCCCTATGATGACCAGGATCCGGCTGCCTCTGTGGCGGTTTCGGGTTTTGATCGTCTTGAAAGTTCAGGCTTCCCATGAATTGTCCCTCCTCGGTTGGTTCATGTTATTTTATTGAAAGTATGAAATAATATCAACGCTCATAATATGAAACAAAGTCCCGTCCGTGATTGTCACCTATTCATCCGATCAATATGAAAGAGTTCATCGTATCCTGCAATTCAGTCCTATGAAAAGCGAAAGCGGGAATTCCTGGTAATTTTGCCAGATGTAATACTTTTGGTTGAAGAGATTCTTCCCTTCAACGAAGAACTCGAATGGAATTCCTGAAATTCCCAATGTGTATGAGAAGCGCATGTCGAGAATACTAGCAGTCCCCACCTGTTGAGTAAGAGCTAAGTCGGTATATCGTTTCGAAAGAAATGTGAAATTACCGCTTAGCGCAAGATCAGGCGTAAAGCGGTACAGGCCATCAAGTGCGGCCAAGAACGGAGGAAGATTGGGAATATTGCCTAAAGAGTCGGCAGTTCCCTTTTGATACTCGAGTACCAGGCCCGCGCTCAGGTTATTTTCGGAATATTTCGACTCGAGAGAGATCTTGTACACTGTCGCCCGCTTCGCGTAGACAAGAACGTTGTTATAAGAGGGAACACTCGCAAAAACGGGAAGGTATTTCTCACTCTTCAAATTAAACTGCGGAATGAGAGTCACATTCCTTATCAATGAAATCGTACTTCCGACAGTGAAGTCTGCGAACCTCTGAGCGTTCTCGAGCGGTATGTAGCCGTTTACGAATCTGTCGGTGGACACGAAACTCTGCATGTCTGCCTGATCGATTCTCCCGAAAAACCTTGCGAAGACTGATACGCTGTCGCCGAACCTGTAGATGATCTTCAGATCGGGATAAAGTTTTGAGATGCCGCTCGTCGAGTCGTCGGTATACTGGAAATATCCAATTGCCAGAGAGTATGACAGATTTCCAATTCCGTTATCATAACTACCGCCGATGTGGAGATAATACGGGAGGCGATCGATGATTCCCGTCGTCGTGAAAGGAGTGTAGTATATTGCCGGAGCCGAGGCGGCGGGGGCGAGGGAGTGCGTGCTGCCAAGATAATCCAACCCAAGCCTGATGTCGCCGCTTGAGATCGAGATGCGCGTTGCAAGCTGGACTTTTGCGGTCCCTTCCACTCCTTCCCACAAATCAGAAATAGAATAACGCTCGTAACCAAGATTGAACTGTAGAGGTGTGGGCCCAATCTCGAGATCCGAGTTAAGTCCGACATGGTACCTGTTTGTCATCCTCAGGAGGTTGGGCAAGGGATCACCGTACAAATAATAGCTCGATCTGGCGTAACCAACGTCGAACGTGCTGCTCCACTTCATAGTCGCGTCGCTGACAAGGTCTTTCGATACACCGGCTCCAGTCGAAAAGTCGCGGCCCATTGTCAGTGGGATGAAACCCGATGTATAGTTCCCACCTATGGAAGCGTTCATAAGGTAGCCCTGGAGCGCGCCTCCTGCCGATAGAAGATAGTCGGCGGTAGTGTAATGACCGTAGGATGCATGAGCGAATAGGCTTGTCAGCCCCTCGGGATACCCCACATCTTCCGCGGTCAAGGAACGCTCGAGCGGAACGCCGTTATCCCCGCTCTGCAATTCCTTGTTCTGAAAGTAAGATGAGTCGATCGCCACACCGGGCTTGTCTGTTCTTGGAAGTTCCATCTGTGATCTGCCCGTTATGACAAATTCGGGAAGACTAACCTTTGGGAGCGAAGTGTCCGGCTTGAATGTCGTAACCGGAGGCGCGTTCAAATCCTGCGCAAGTAGTGCTGACGTAGTTGAAACCATCACGGTCAATATGGAAAGTGCTGCTCTCGTCACTTTGCAAGCGTCATTTTTGGAGTCGTCGAACCGCGATGACAGGTAAAGCAGCTCACCTTTTCCATCTGCGGAGCGTTAAGATAGTCGTGGTCAATGTTCCCGACCATTTTTATCATAAGACGGGCCATTCGCTTCTGGACTTTTTCATCACTCGGGAAATTGTCTGTGTTGTGGCAGTAATCGCACTTCACCCCGAGAGCTTCAGTAAAGCCTCTCATGACGTTCATCAGCTGATCTCGCGAATGAATCCCATGTAGTGCATGGAGGTTCTGTCCAAAAGAATTAGAAGTATCTGCGCTCATAATCTGATTCTCTACCAGATCGGCATACTTGGGTTTCAACTCAGGAGTCTTGTTGAGATTCGCGGAAACGATAAGTGCGAGGACGATGATCGTGATCAGTACACCATAAAAAGCCGCAGTCTTATTCATTCAATATCTCCAATCCTATCGGGCTCTCAAGTTTTTCAACTGTTCCCTCGCCGCTCTTGTGTACGAGTCTTCACTTCTGCTTTCGATAAGGTCCTGAAGGACTCTGCGAGCTTCTCTGAGATTTCCGGCCTTCGCAACGCAGTCAGCCATTTCCAGCTGCGACTGAGCGACGATGTCGCTGAAGCTCGCAAAAACGTACTTGACTTTCAGGAAAGAGAGGACGGCATTCGTACTGTCGCCCAAAGCGCAGTAGTACTCTCCGAGCCGCAGTTGCGCCCGTGCGCCAATCATATCTTCGTGCGAGGACGCCACCGTGTTTGCCAACGAAATCGCTTCCTGCGTGCTGCCGGAATTAAAGTAAATGCCGCTCAACAGGATCTTTGCATCGCCTATTTGAGCTGCGCTGGCAGAATCTGGTTGTACCTGGGCGGCCTTCAAGAGCGTCGCTTTTGCGGAGGCTGTGTCCTGACGTGCGAGGTACAATTTGCCGAGATCGACGAGCGCCCCAGTACTGTTTGGATCGGCGGACGCAGCGGCCTCCTTGAGAAGTCGTTCAGCCTCCGTGTAACCTTTTTTGGCCTGGTACAGTTCCGCAAGCTTTATCTTCCCTGCGGTTGTGTATTCGTCCGTAGGCCTTCGGTCAAGCAGATCAGAGAGGACTCCTGTGGCCGCTTTCTCTTTCCCAAGATTCAGCTCGACAATCGCGAGATTGTAAAGCACTTTGCCCACCATGCTGCTTCTCGGGAATTTCACGATGAATTCCTTCAAGTCCCTTTCGGCGTCCGAGTATTTCTTCTGGTTCAGATCGTACTCGACCTTTTTATAGTAGATCCTGTCGACGCTTGCAAGCGAAGGATGCTCGCGAACAAAACTGTCGATTACGCCCTCTGCTTCTTTAGACCTGCCAAGAACCGTAAGGCAGTATTGCATTCCCATTATAGCATTGTCAACGTAGTCGCTGGAAGGATATTTCTGAAGCAACGACTGGTAGCAGGTGAGCGCATCGGCATATTTGCCCTGGTTGTAGTATGCGTCTCCTTCCGTGGATAGTGCCCGAGCGGCGACCGGACTGCCTGGATACCGTGCAACAAGATTGTCGAATTCGCTTATCGCCTCGGCATATTTAGTTTCGGTAAAGTGGACCCACCCAATTGCGTATTGCGCCTCCGGAGCGACCGCGGAACCTGAATAAGTGCTTACCACGAATTCGAAAGCTGTCACCGCAGGACCGTATTTACCCAGATGAAAGTTCGCTTCTCCATCCTGGTACCAGGCGTACGCTGATGCGGTGTCGTTTTCAAATTTCTTCGCGGTTGTTTCGTATATTTCGATCGCTTTTGAAAAGTCCTTTCCGTAATAATAACAGTCGCCGAATCTCAGATACGTGATGGGCAGCAGTGGAGAGTTCGGATTTGCATCGATAAACTTCCTGAAGCTTACCGCCGCAGAATCGAGATCATTCAAGTAGAAATAAGAATACGCGACACCCAGGAAAGCGTTCGATGAATGGATTCCGCCCGGAAATGTCGTCAGATACCGCTGGTAGTTAGCGAGCGAAGGGCCATACTCGCTGGCGCGGTAGAACGATTCGGCTGCCATGTAAACTGCATCGTCTCTTTCCCTATCGGTTGTAGAGATTCCGAGCGCAGTAAGATAGATTTGTGCCGCCCCGGCATAGTCGCCTGACGCGTACAGAGAAGCGGCATAATCAAAATGAGCTCTCGCGAGATCATCACCCTTGAGCTGAGCAATGGAATTCAGGAAAAACTCTTTTGCTTCCTTGTACCTTCCGTCCGCAGCCGCAGACAATGCGGCATTTTTCATCGCTTCGCCATATTGTGACGGGCTCCTTGCCGCGAGGACAAACGACTTCTGGCTTTCCTGGTAATTCTTCCGAGCAAAGAAAAGTCGACCTAGCGCGTAATTCGCGCGTGCCACCTTCTCGGGGTCCTTGTTGCCGCTGATGAGATTCTCCAGGATCATCCTCGCTGTGTCGGGAGAACCGTTCGCCTGGTAAGCATTTGCGATTTCGATTCGGCTGTCAAAATACAAGGGTCCCTTTGGGGACACCTGACCTAGAATCGCGATCGCCTTCGGAGCTCCATCGCTCGAGACGTCGAGCAGCTTCGCGAGAAGAAGCCGCACTTCATCTGAATGCGTCTCGTTTGGATATACAGCAAGATATTCAGTGAAGACTACTTTGGCGCTGTCAGCCTGACTCAACCCCTCAAACGCTCTGCCCTCGTAGTACAGCGCGGCCGCGGCTGATTCGATATCGTTTGAGAGCGCGATTGAACTTTTGAACTCATTTATGGCCGATTGGTAATCGTAGGTGAAAAAGTCGCATTCGCCCATTTTCTCAATTGCATCCGGCTTCAATTTCGATTTCGGGTAATTGGTAATGAGTTGCGAGAATTCTTGCTTGCTCTCCTGAAACTTTCCAATCTTGCCATAGCTCCAGGCATGCCCATAGAATGCATAATCGGCAAACGGTGAAGCAGGGTAACCGTCGTAGGAGAGTTCGAAGTATTTTATCGCGTTTTGATAGTCGTCCTTTGCTGCAAATAATTGTCCGAGTCTGTAGGAGCTTTCCCCCTTGATGTCGTTATCGCTTGAGCCCGACAATACACTCTTGAGGAGCTTTTCCGATTTCGCATAATTGCCCATCTGGAGGTAAGCCTCCCCAGCCCTCAGTTCCGATCTCATATAATAAGTTGAGCTGGGAAATTCGCCTATAACCTTCTCATAATAACCCAGAGAGCTGTCGTACAGTCTTTCCTGCATAAGGCATTCGCCACAAAGAAATGTTATTTCGTCCGTCTTCGTAGCGTTGGGGTAATTCGTCAGAAAATTCTTAAATTGCTGTAGAGCCAAATTGTATTGAGCATCGCGGTAGAGACCGACGGCGAAGGTATAGTCTTGCTGCTCCGCCACGGTTCCTCCGGCGACCTGCGAAGAAGCGATCGCGGGAAAAATCGCAGCCAGAACAAACGTCAAAACTGCTCTAGAAAACCTCATTGTCAGGAATTTATAGTCTCTCAATGAGTTAATCAAGTTTACTTCTCCT
Organism: Candidatus Kryptoniota bacterium; assembly: GCA_036567965.1. Classification (NCBI taxonomy): domain Bacteria; kingdom Pseudomonadati; phylum Candidatus Kryptoniota; species Candidatus Kryptoniota bacterium. Next base: position 2,671 of record DATCTN010000030.1, on the reverse strand, counting down.
TTTACTTGAAGCAAAATCAAGGTTTTCAGTTGAAACAGCATTAGTTATATTGTCAAAAATGATAGTTTTCGGTCAAAAACAGCTACGGGACATAGAATTCTCGTCATCAAAGGAGTGGATTCTGACGGATGGCGATGGTGGATTTGCTTCGAGCACGATTTCTTTCATGAACACTCGTCGGCAGCATTCGCTACTCACCGTTTCATTGAATCCTCCGCTTAGAAGACTGGCACTTCTGAATAAAGTTGACGAAGAAGTCATAGTTAATGGGAAATCATATTTTCTGGGGACAAATCAATACCCCGGCACGCTATTCCCGCAGGGTTACAAATACCTGCATAAGTTCACGTTCGATCACTTCCCTCAATTGTCGTTCGATCTGGACGGCAACCTTCTGTCTAAAAAAGTCGTAATGCCGAAACACTCTAATTCAGTTTTCATTCACTATGAAAATGATTCGAAAGTTGAGTTGACGTTCCGGCTTTTGCCCCTTCTCAGCTTCAGGCTGAAGGACTCTCTCCTCCTTGCCGGCGATGGCTTCCTTGTGGACGAACTTCCTGACGGTGTCAGGATTGTGGCGGATATGAATCTTCCACGAGTCTATCTGAAGCTGTCTCGAATTTACAATACCAGTCCGGAGTCGTTCTGGTATCGCGATTTCATTTACAAGAACGACGGTGGCAATTATGACGACAGCCGAGAGGACTTATATAACATCGGATATTGGGAGACGATACTCGAACCCGGAAAAAGCGTAACGCTTGCTGCATCTACTCGGGACCTCGGGGAATTTGATTATTCCGAGATCGAGGCAAAATATGTGGAAGCAATCGAGGCAGTGCGCTCCAGGTCCGGACTTTCCAAGAAGTATATCAGGCTTGCAGACATGGGTTCATGTCATTTCGTCAGGAGTCATGCTGTTCGAGGTTCGGTTGTCCTTGAAGGTTATCCGTACGGCAGCATCATGATCCGAGATACCCTTCTGTCGTTAGCGGGATTGAGCTGGATCTCCGGCGAAAGCAAACTGGAGCACAATATCTTGCACAATCTGGTTACCAATAAGATGAATGGAGTGCTCCCGGCAAGCGTCGACGAAAGCGACCAGCACATAAATTACGACGACCCGATGGTGCCTTTTTACTTTGCCGTGGCACTAGCAAGAAGCACCGCGAAGGAGGATGGGGCGAGTCTGTTAAGGCGCTTCATGCCTGTGCTCAAAGAGTCGGCTGACATGATACTCGAGAACAATTTGGGAGGAAAGAGGCTCGGCGCGACAGGACTAATAGTTTTGACAGGCGGATCTGATATCGCTGCAGCAAATCCGAGCAACGCATGTATAAACGCTCTTCTATACAACCTTCTCAGGCTGATAAGCGACTCGGATTCTTCGGAAGGCGCTCGGTATACTGACATCATATCTCAAATTGAATCGGGTTTCTTCAGCACATTTTACGAACCTGACGGACGATATAAGAATATAGTGGATCATGGTCAGGTGACTCTGAATATGGCAATGCCGCTCGTGATGACATTCAGTCCACTCGATGAGGATCAGCAGGTTGCTATTTCCAGGAATCTTGTAGAAATATTCTTGCAAACTCGAAATGAAGAATCGATTCATACTGGTACGGACCACTCGTGCAATCTTGTAGGGATGTACCTGACAGAAGCGACATCGAAATTCAAGTCGTGCAGGCAAGAATTTGAACGAATGTTGGTCTTTTTCGAAGACCTCGTCAGTACACAGGACCTCACCAACTGTGTCGACGGTATTCAGAAATGTGGAACGGACTCAATGCGGGAGAGACCTCAGGACATTTCATCTGCAGTAATGGTGGCTGAGGCAATAAGATTGGTTAAGGACCTCAAGCTAAAGTAGCACAAACGAGCCACCTAACCTCTTTCAGAGAATCGACTTCGGGTTCTGGAAATCCTCCGGCGGAAGAATTACATACGAGTTCGTCAGCTCTACTGACGGTCTGAGCATAGCGCTGACAGGACAATATTTATTTTGTGAAAGGTCGATAGCTCGTTCGAGGTCAGGTTTCGAAAGATTCTCGCCATAGAAGACATACTCGATGTGAATCTTTGTATAGACTTGCGGGTGTTCATCGGCGACGTGGGCTTTCAGTTTTACTTCGAATCCGGAAAGCTTGATTTTTTTCTTCTGCAGGATCGAGGCGACATCACTTCCGGTGCAAGCACCGAGTGCGATAAGGACCAATTCCTTCGGCCGGATTGCTGCATTGGACCCGCCAAAGTCGGGAGGTCCGTCGACGCTGACCCAGTGCCCTGATTCTGTGAGTCCGACAAAAGTCATACCTCTCACCTGTCTTACTACTGCAGATTTTTCAGACATCTCGACTCCATCGATCTTCTTTGAAATTCACGGTTCGAGAACTAATTTAATGATGCCGCGCCTGTAGCTCAATTGGATAGAGCATCAGACTACGGATCTGAGGGTTCCGAGTTCGACTCTCGGCAGGCGCACTGCGTTGGGGGTTCTCCCGAAGGGACCCCTTCGGGGGAATCCCTCCAGGCGCGCTGAATTCGAAGGTTCGTGCAGGTCGTGGGCAACTTTTGGGCAACTTTTTTCGGGGATTTCTAAGACACTAGAGGTGGTGGGTCACAATGTTTAGGTCTTTCTAATTTCGTGTCCATTCCCTTTTGA